>OMQO01000031.1 GCA_900313275.1 uncultured Bacteroidales bacterium | reverse complement strand
TGACTGGTCTGAAATATTCCATAAAGTCGATAATTAACAAAACTAAAGATATGAAAACCAGAATGTTATCTCGTTTGGTGGCGATTATTTCCGCCGCCCTTTTATCCATGACCGCTATCCATGCGGCGACAATCATCCTGACTAGCGACCAGCAATTAAGGGACATTCAGGATCCGGATAAGGTGATTGACATGTCAACAGGATACACTCCGGTCCACAAGAGTTTGCGTCAGGTCTGCGAGGAAGGAAAAAAGAGGGGCGACAAAACCCTTACAATCGCTTTCGACGAGTTTTTCCGCCAGTACCGCCCTCAGGCCGGAACAGACAGGAAATTGACCCCCGACATGGATGAATATGTCGAAATGATCGGCCACATCGGTGATTTCGCCAAGAAATACGGCATGGGTCTTTGCCTGTCTCTGATGAGCCCGCTTGAGCTAGGACCCGCGTTCAAGAATTACACCGGTGGTGAGGCCGGCCGCTGGCTCAGCTATGAGGTCGGTTTCCGCAATCCGCAGTCCGGATCCTTCAGCCTCGACATCTGGCAGCAGCTCACATGGGTGAACAACAAGGGCAAGATCCACCTTCAGAGAAAGGGCGTCAAGGCCTATGCCTTCAAATCAAAGCCCCTTGGAGGCTCTCATTTCATTGCTGTCAATCCTGAGGAAATAGTTGAGATTCAGGGAGTAAGCTTCGAGGAAGGGGATGTCATCGAGGGAGGCGGAAACGGAGATTATGGATTGAAGAATTCGCCGGAGGACATGATATTCCCGGTGCGTCGTCTAAGGGTCCACTCCGAGACAACCCAAAAGGAACTCGAAGGCTACGACCGAGTCCTCGTGCTTGTGGAATATGAGACTCCTGAGATGGACTATTTCAGCCCTAAGGCGGAGCAATTCCTCCACGACCTTCTGGACAAATACAAGAAAAGAGGGGTTGTCCTCAATGAGTTCTACTCGGACGAGATGCACATCCAGCAGGATTGGGCATATTTCTCCCATCAAGAGAACGGCCAACTGAATTTCCGTTACCTTACTCCTTCATTCTCAAAGAAATACGAGGAAAGGTTCGGTCAGAAGCTGGATGACAAATACATGCTCTATTTCGCCTATTCGGCTCCTTATTTCATCAACACAACCGATGCGGTGCGCAATGTCCAGTACGTGCTTGGCGAAAAGCCGGAGGATATTCACAGGACTTTCCTTCTGAGAGACCGTTACTTCAAGATGCTGAACTGGGATGTGGTTGATCTATTTAAAGACGGAAAGGCTTATGCTGAAGGTCTTTACGGTCACGAATTTCGCACGGGTGCCCATTCCTCTTGGGCGGAGAGCCCTACCATCGACCATTGGGACACGGAGAAACTCCATGAGTACGCCTACAAGTACGAATACACCTCCAACTACGTCTGGGGCAACACGGTCCACCAGGCTTCAGCGGCTTGCTACGACTATTTCAAATGGGGCGAGTACCTTGAGCCGACCGGAAACGACTTCGCCGAGTGCGGCTGGGGCGACAGGAACTATTACGGAGCTGCGATGGGCACCTCTATCGGAGTCATCAACCGCTTCCCGAACGCCTACGCAGCCGCTTGGGGTTTCCCTGCGGAGGCCTTGGCTTGGAAAAACACTATCAACGAGGCCTACGGAGCTTCTCCTGGAGCCCATATGTCACTTCTGACAGGCAGGGTCCACAGGGATGTGGAGGTGCTGATGATCTATCCTATGAACCTCGTGGCGGTTGAGGAGCGTTTCGGAAGCTGGATGACCCAGTACGGCTATTCCAACTACCTCACCTCGGAGAAACTTGTAGAGATGGGTTCGGTCAATCCTGACGGTACGATGCAGGTGGCCGCCAAACAATACGGGACAATAGCGGTGATGTTCGAGCCTCTGCCTTCCAAGGGCTTGCTCAAACTCTTGTCAGATTTCGCATCAAAAGGCGGTAAGGTGCTGTGGTTCAGCGCTCCACCGCTTATTGACGGGGAAGGAAACGATTGCCGGGCGCAGTGGCAAAGCCTCTTTGGTGCTGAATATGCTTTCGACTGCTACATGGGAGAGACCGCTGTCGGAAAGGAAGTGGAATTCACCCTTAAGGGCGTAGCCCCCCAGGTGATTCTCACCGACTTCCTCGTTGATAAGGTTTATCCTGTTAAACCGATTGGTTCTGAGATAGTTGCCTGTGTGGATAACAACGTTGTGGGAACCCACAAAAAGGTCGGTGAAGGCGACGCTTACTATTTCGGTTTCCGTCCCCGCGACGATCAGTCCGCCAGCCTGGGTTATGAGACTCGCACACTGTTCGAGATCCTTGAGTCTGTAGGATCCTATCCTTCTTCCGGAAAGTTCGCTGTCAACGACAACCCTGTCGCCGTGTCAAGGAACACGGAGTTCTTCGCCAGCAAGTTCCCCAATGGAGCCACGGCTATTGTCAAGCACTACCGCAATCACAGGGAGTCCTGGGAAGGAGGTTTCTCTCGTGACAAGGCGAGGGATGACGCTGCTCTGGCGGTCAATCCTCTTCCTTCGGATGCCCTTGACATTAAAGGACTTAAGGTCAACGGCCACGAAGTGACATATTCCGGAAAAAGAAATGTCGCTTTCAATACCTCCGCAGATGGACGGCTTTCCGCTTTCAACGGCAGGGAGTCTTCCGCCATCACAGTTGACGGCATTGAATATACTCTCGCCGACAGGCCGGTCTCGTTGTGTTTCGGTCCGGTCGGAGGTGATCCCGCCAAGATACGGGTGTATGTCGATAGGATCAGCAAGGTTAGCGTTCCGATGCCGGCAGGGGCGTCAAAGGTTGCCGTCAAGCAGGGAAAGAAGGCCGTGAAAGCATCCCTCGAGGGCGGAAACCTGGTTCTTGACATAGATGGCGACCTTGCCGGAAGGTGGCTGGACGTTGTTGTAAAGTAATTCAGGAATATGTTTATTCATAGGTTGTTGACACGGGCTTCCGTGCTTTTGTCCTCTTTGATTATTATGTTCTCCTGTGCTGGAAGCGGATCAGAGCCGCTTGTAATGTGCACGGGAGAAGACTACCCTGAGGGATCCTGGTACGCTTTCAGGAAGGCTTTTGACATCAAGGGCGACCCAACTGCTACTCTTGACATCGAGGCCGACACCAAGTACTGGCTTTGGGTTAACGGTGAACTATTTGTCAGGGAGGGTAACCTTAAGCGCGGGCCAACACCCAAAGACGGCTACTATGACCATTTTGACGCTGTTCCCGGCCTTGTCAAAGGCCGCAATGAGGTGGCCGTCCTGGTCAATTTCCATGGCCGCAAGAGCGTCAACCATGTGACATCGCCGACAGCCGGACTTTGGTTCGACATGAAAGGAAAGAGCTGGAGGGTTGTAAGTGACGGCTCTTGGAAAGCCACAAGACATCCGGCGTTTTATATTCCCGAAGGAGGATGTCCCAACCTTCGCCTTTCGGAGTCTAACATTGGATTCGACGCAAGGAAACAATTGAATTTCTTTGATTTAGGGTTTGACGACAGTTCGTGGCCATCCGCTAAAACCCTCACCATCGAAGAGGCTGGATGGGGAGAGCAAGTGCTAAGGCCCATCCCTCAATGGAAATATAGCGGCTTGATGGATTACGTCTCCACCCGTATGGAAGGCAGGGAACTTATCTGCGAGCTTCCCTATGATTGCCAAGTCTCTCCCTACATCAAGGTCAAAGCTCCTGAAGGAAAGATAATCGACATCTACACGGACCTTTACGGGATGCCGGTCATCGAGGGAGTCGAGCCGCTTGACGATCCGAAATACAACCCCTACGCCGGCATCGAGACTTTCGTCGACGAGAAAACCAAAGAGGAGGGTTTGAGGAAAAAAGAGGTTGACCCTAACCACAACAGGCCGATTTCAGAGACCCTCTCCGCGACTCCTGAAGAGATCCAGAAACGCTTCATGTCTTTCCCGCTTTTGTGCACTCGTGAACAATACAAGACCAAGGATGGGGATCAGGAATATGAGACATTCGGCTGGATGAATGGAATGACAGTGCATTACAGTATCCCGGAAGGTGTGGAAGTTGTTGAGGTTAAGTACCGTGAGTCCGGCTATGACACCTCTTACGCTGGCTCTTTTGTGTGCGATGATCCCTTCCTGAACACCCTTTGGGAGCGCGCGGCCAGGACTCTTTACGTGGACATGAGGGACAATTTCTTCGACTGCCCGCACAGGGAGCGAGGCCAGTGGATAGGCGACGCGGCCAATGAGGCGATCCAGACCTATTATGCTTTGGATCCCAAGTCTTTCGCCATGACCGCCAAATGTATGAGGGAACTCGCTGGTTTTCAGGAGGAGACAGGCTCTATGTACGGTCCTGTTCCAGGCTATAATTTCGGGGAGCTTGTGACCCAGACAACCGCCTTCCTTAGCCGCGCGGTTCCGGAGTATTACATGTACACGGGAGACATCGCTCCATTGAAAGACATCTACGGCGCTTTCAAAAAATACGTTCCGTTGTGGAAGTTCGATGCGGACGGCCTTGTGATGGAGAGGCGTTCAGAAGGTTCTCCTATCGCCAACTGGGGCGACTGGGGAGAGAACAAGGACATGAGGCTTCTCTACAACACTTGGGTGGTTGTCCTTCTGAAGGCAGCCGAGAATTATGCGGAGTGGATGGATGATAAGGCGGCAGCTGAAGATGCGAGAGATAAAAGGATAGCCCTAATCAAGACTATCAATGACCGTTATTGGAGAGGAACCCATTATCAGTCAGATGAATACACCGGTTGTCCCGATGACAGGGGCCAAGCTGTGGCGGTGGTCGGAGGGGTTGCGGACGAGAGCCGTTTCCCAGCGCTTAGGGAGTTCTTCAAAAAGCACTACCATGCCAGCCCTTACATGGAGTACTATGTTCTCGACGCTCTTTGCCAGATGGGATGTTACCAAGATGCCTTGGACAGGATCCGCTTGAGATACAAGGAGATGATCTCGTCGGACTATTCCACCCTTTGGGAGTTGTTCGGCGACGGTAGCGGGAAGACAGATTCCTACAACCACGCTTGGAGTGGAGGTCCGCTTGTGATACTTTCCAAATATATCGCCGGAATATATCCTCTTGAGCCCGGCTTCAAGACATTTGCCGTGAGGCCGCATCTTTGTGATTTGAAGGAAGTTAGCGCCAAAGTGGCGACAGTCCGCGGAGAGATTTCGGTCAAAGCCAGCCGTTCCGGAGAAGAAATAGTTTTCGAGATCACTGTGCCGGAAGGAACCAAGGCGGAGTTCTTCGCTCCGGACGGGAGCGATCCAATCACTATTTCCCCAGGGACAAAAACCATAACTGTCAAAGAATGATGAATGTGAAGAAGTTGATTCCGCTTGCCGCTTCTTTGGCGGCCGCGGTCTTGTTCTCTACAGCGTGCAAGGAGTCGAAAAGCGCTGTGACTGAGGATGAAACGACTGAAGAAGAGTCGAAATACCCTGTTTACGAGGCCTCTGAGTCTCCAAATCCCTATTCATGGGTCGCTGTCGATGACCTTGGCAATTCCATAGATCCAGATGTCGGGGCTTATCCCGATGTGACTGAACGTGGCGAAAGGGTTGTGGCGGCATTCTATTTCCTATGGCACGGATGCCATGGTTACGACCGGGGAGCCAACAACAACGAAGTCGTGCCCCCTTCGGCAAGCGACACCCAAAGCCCCTATGACATTCAGAAGCTTCTGGATGCCAATCAGGCGAATCCTGCCTTAGGAGGTATTGGCGTGATGCACCATTGGGGCGAGCCTTACCTCGGTTATTATGTGGCCAACGACGATTGGGTCATCCGAAAGCATGCCCAACTGCTTGTGGACGCGGGAGTTGACGCCATATTCTTCGATGTGACCAACGGCTACCATTACCTACCGGTTGTTCATAATCTCGCCAAGGTTTACAACCAGATGCGCTCTGAAGGCAACAAGACCCCGCAATTCGCTTTCTTGCTGAACTCCAATGTGTCCGGAGTCTCGCAAAAGCTTTATGATGAGATATATTCCAAGAACCTCTATCAGGACCTTTGGTTCAAATGGCTTGGGAAGCCGGTGATGCTGGCCAATCCTGATGAGGTACCGTCAGCGCTAAAGGACAAGTTCACTTTCAGGCATTCCTGGTTCCTCTGGAACTCCTCGGCCGACACGTGGTTCGGCAATGGCGAGGACAAGTGGCCATGGGGCGGATGGTATCCGCAGCAAGCGGGAAAACATGAAGGAAAGAATGAGTTTGTCTCCGTGATGCCGGCGACTCATCCGACCTCCAACATCGGCCGTAGCTACGATGTGGTGTCCAACACCCAGCCGAGGGTAACTGATTCTGGGAAAGGAATTTATTTCAAAAAACAACTCTTCAAGGCCCTTGATCTGAATCCTAAGATCATGTTCTTCACCGGTTGGAACGAGTGGACCGCACAAAGACAGAGCCCGGCGAATTGTCCCGCACCTTATTTCGTGGACCAGTACAACCATGAGTTCAGCCGTGACATTGAGCCGCTGAACGGTGATTTCGGGGATAATTACTACTACATCATGGCCGACTTCATCCGCCGTTTCAAGGGCACGAAGAGGCTTCCTACATTCTCGGACAAAAAGACTGTTTCCGTGGATGGCAAATTCGACGAATGGGGTTCCGTCGCGGCGAAATGGGGCGACGACAAGGGAGACACTTTCCATCGCAACCACTACGGCTGGGGCCGGATCGGGCAATATGTCAACAACACAGGCCGCAACGACATTTTGGTCAGCAAGGTTGTCAACGACGGAACGAATTTGTATTTCTATGTGAAGACAGCCTCCGACATCACCGCTAGCAACGGCAAGCAGTGGATGCAGCTGTTCTTGAGAGTTGACGGGACCAAGTCAAATTGGGAGGGATATGATTTCGTGGTCAACAGAACTATCTCATCCAGCGGAACTTCCGCTCTTGAGAAGTGTGACGGCGGCTGGAAATGGTCCAAGGTTGCGGACGTGAAATTCTCTGTCTCAGGGACGGAAATGGAGCTTTCTGTTCCTCTGTCCTCTTTAGGAATAAGCGATGCCAAGAAGTTCTCGGTTGACTTCAAATGGGTGGATAACGCCGTCGCCGACGGTGACATCCAGACCTGTATGCGTGATGGCGACAGCGCCCCCAACGGCCGCTTCCGCTACCGTTACAAGTTCAAGGAATAGACTTATTTACAGGGAGTTATTCTTTAAATAAGAAATTGAACCGGCCGCCGGGGGCGACGTCACCGTTGACGTAGAAGTCGAGGATGTTGCCTTCTTCCTGCATGTTGTCGCTCCACTTGAACTCAAAGTCCAGCTTTCCATTCATTCCGAGGGCCGATTTGGCGACCTTTATCTCCATCATGTTGCCTTTTACGGCATATTCAAAAGATTCGGCATCTTCCCATTTCCACTCGGAACCCGCACATTTTGAGATAGTTCCGACAGTGTCGCTCGTCGGGTTCTTGTAGTTGAGGCAGAAGTCGTAGCCCTTCCAGCCGGTCTTAGGGTTCCTGTCGGAGTTGATGAACAGGCGCATCCAACCCTTGTCGGTTCTGGCGGTGATGTCCTTTGCGGTCTCAATGTAGAAATACACGTTGTCTTTATCCCTTGCCACCCTCGCGTCCACAAGGTCATTGCGGCCAGTGGTGTTGGTGTACATGTAGCCGCTCTTTGAGTGCTGGGGATGGTTGCGGACCTTGGTGTTGCCAGGATAGTGCTTGAAATCCGGAGATATATTCTTCCAGCCGTCAAAGGAGCCTATTTTCATTGTCTTTTCCTCGGAAACTGTCGCTGGTGCGCTCACGCCCTTATAGCGGCGGATGTTCTGAATAAGCTGGTAGTAATAACAGTCTCCGAAGTCGCCCCATTCGGCGTTAGGCTCGATGTCGCGGCTGTGCTCCCAGTCGTACTGGTCCGGAAAAGCGAAAGGCTTGTACGGGTCGCTCGGAGGCCAGTTCGGCTGCTTGCCGGCGATCCATTCGTTCCATCCCGTGATGAATATCATCTTGGTGTCGTAGTAGAGCGCCCTTTCCCACTGCTCCTGGAAGTTAAGTCCTTTAACATAAGCGCCTTCCGAGGTGTCGTGACCGTTCGCCTTGGTGTAACTGCGTCCGTAAGCTCCGGGGGAATTAAAAGCGTAGCAGTGACCGTGACTGTAGTCAGAAGCGTTCTGCGACACCCCCACTGTCATCTCCTCTCCATGGTTGTAAGTGTGCTGCGGATAGCATTCCAGCCAGCCCCATTGACCATCTCCCCCGCCGTTGACATAGTCCGGCTGGCCTTTTCTGAATTCGAAAAGGTTCAGAATGGCGGCATCGGTGGCGTTGCTCTTGTCAAGATTGTCCGGATAAGCCATTATGCACGGTTTCCCGTTCATGCGGAACCAGAGGTTGTCGTATTTGTGGTCTTTGTAGATGTTGTTGTAGAGCTTACGGATGGCCTGGAGGGATCCATCTGTCGGGCCGAAAGCCAGCATGAAAGCTATTTTAGGAACATTCACCCCGTCTTTCTGTGCATGGGTCCAAGTCTTCATCAGCGCTTCCGTGGACTCTTCCCAGATGAAAGAGCCGTTAGTGCAATCGAAGAAAACGGCATCCACACCAGCATCGGCGAGAAGCTCGGCATGCTTTCTCAAGACCCATTCGTCCGTGGTCCTGTAATATCCGAACAGGGGCTGTCCCCAGAAGCAAGGCTGTAGCTCCTGTCCCCAAGCGGGATGGTTGTAGTCCTGCAGTGCCTCAGGGTGCTCTCTCTGGACTTTGCTGATGTTTACAACGGCCGGATAGTTGAGCTGGCTGCTATCGTGCCAGGTCCAATAGAACATCAAGACCGTCCTGTTGCTTCTTGTGGCCGGCGCGTCCTTGGGCATCTCCCGGCCAAGCTCATCAACGGCCACCCATTGGTCTGGAGTCACGACATCTACCTTAGAGGCAGGGTCTTCCTCTTTCCCTTCATCTGGATCGTCAGTCTCCTCTTGCTCTTCTTGTTTGGAGCCCCCTTTATTCTTGTCGCAACTTGTGATGGCGGCGGAAGTGAAAGCCAAGGTGCAGGCAATCAACATATTCAACCAAATTCTCTTCATTTCAACACGGTGTAGGATGAAAACAATAGCAAGTTAGCGAAAAAATCATTAATTTAGTGAGCTATAACAAGAGAACACAAATAAATCCAATAATCAATGCGCACAAAATTACTTCAGAAGACGATGGCGGCGATGGTCGCCACTGTAGCCGTGGCGTTCCTTTTTTGCGCTTGCGGCAACAAACCAGCGGTTGTCTCAGGAGAGGTCACTATGACGAAGGCGACCCTTATGGATAAAATCAAGGGAGGCTGGGCCGGCCAGATGATAGGCTGCACCTATGGCGGACCGACCGAGTTCGTTTACAGCACCTTGATCAACGACAATATCCCAATCGAGTGGCCAGAGCACCAGATCCAGTGGTACTATGACCATATTCCCGGCCTGTACGACGACATCTATATGGATCTTACTTTTGTGGAAGTATTTGAGAAAGAGGGTCTTGACGCTCCGATAGAGAGTTTCGCCAAAGCCTTCTCTACCGCCGAGTATCCTTTGTGGCACGCCAATCAGGCAGCACGCAATAACATCCGTAACGGGATTATGCCTCCTGAGTCCGGATTCTGGAAAAACAACCCTCACGCTGACGACATCGACTTCCAGATTGAGGCTGACTATGCCGGAATCATGGCTCCAGGAATGCCCAACGCCGCGGCTCATTTCACCGATGAGATTGGCCACATGATGAACTACGGAGACGGCTGGTATGGAGGTGTCTATGTTGCTGCCATGTACGCTCTAGCCTTTGTCTCTGATGATGTGGAATATATTGTGTCAGAGGCGCTAAAGACTATTCCTAAAGAGAGCAAATACTATCAGTGTATGGCCGATGTGATTGAATGGCACAAGCAGTACCCGGAGAACTGGGAGCTGACTTGGGCAAGGGTCGAGCGCAAATGGGGCTTCGACATCGGATGCTCTGGGGGCGCTTTAGGCACTACCAATATCGATGCCTTGATCAACAGCGCCTACATCATCATGGGTCTCCTTTATGGTGAGGGTGATTTCTATAAGACAATCGATGTCTCAACCCGCTGCGGAAAGGATTCCGACTGCAATCCGGCTTCCTCTGGAGGTATTCTTGGTGTTATCCTTGGCTATGATGGCATACCCGATTATTGGAAGAAGGGTACAGCACAGAAGCCATGTTAGGAGAGCAGTTATAGCTTCGGACGATTATGAAGATTATCTGAAAAAATTGCAAACAGAAATTGAGGCTGCTATTGAATTACAGAAGGAAATATTAACAGAAAATAATCCTTTATTATCTGAGTGCATCAATACGATTCTCAACGAGAGTGGAAATCTGTGGGAACGAAGTCAAAGACATAAAGACTTTTTGGATGTTATGATCGGAAGTGGAGATGTGCCTCTGGATGCTGACTTTTCATATCCGGAAAGGGGCTATCATTCCGAAATTAGCCAATCGGCAAAGGATATGTATAATCTTGTTGCCAAACAGCATGTTGTAAAGGATGTACCAATCTCATTGCCACTTAAAGATGCAGGTATTGTCGGTATAGTTGGTGACCGTCCAGACGTAGTTTCCTTTACTAAAGCCTTGCTGGTTGAATTGACTGCAATGCATAACTATGAAGATCTGAAAATCATCTTTATTTATAATGAAAAAGAAAGAAAAACATGGGAATTTGTAAAGTGGATTCCTCATCTTTGGAATGATGAACGTACTGTTAGATACCTCGCAAATGATCCGGATGAAGTAAGAGTTTTATCAGATTATATAAGCAATTTAAGATCGGTTCAGCAGCATAATAGTGGAAAGAAAAATGAAGGACCGTACTATTTGATTTTTGCAGCAGACAAGACATTAGCAGAGCGTGCTCAGGCAATCAAAGAGTTATATCAGTCTCCTGAAGACTACAACATGACTATGATTGCATTATATGACGAACGTCAGTATTTACCAAAGGCATGTTCTTATGTGATTGACGTGATCCATAGTAGTGAGAGATGCAAGAATCCTCAGAAATACAAAAATATAGCAGCTACTTTAGCTGACTATAATGATATAACAGGAAATAGAATTATCTGCAAAGAAAGAATAAAATTTGACGATAATCCAGAAGAGATTTTCATCAAGATGGCTAATATTCATTTGGACTCGCCGACTTCTTCGAAGCAATTACCGTCTCAATATACATTTATGGAAATGTTTGAGGTTGGAAAACCGGAGCATTTAGATATGCTTAGAAGATGGAGGGAAAATTCTGCAGTAGAGACTTTATCCGCTCCGATAGGAATTGATGCGGATGGTTATTATATAAATTTAGATGTGCATGAAAAAGCACACGGACCGCATGGTGTAATTGCCGGAATGACAGGATCTGGTAAGAGTGAATTTATTATTTCTTATATTGCATCATTAGCCATTAATTATTCTCCGGAAGACGTAGCGTTCGTTTTAATCGACTTTAAAGGTGGTGGAATGGCTGATATTTTCAAAAACCTTCCTCACACTGCCGGCTTAATTACAAACCTTGATGGAAATGAACTAAGAAGATCTTTCCTGGCAATTGAACATGAATTAGAAAAACGTCAGAAACTTTTTAAAGAAATAAGTGAGCAAAAGAAAATAAGTAATATTGATATATATAAATATCAGAAGCTTCGACGAGAGGATAAATCTTTAAAAGCGTTGCCGCACTTGATTTTGATTTCAGATGAGTTCGCGGAATTAAAGCAACAGCATGCAGACTTTATGGGACAGCTTATTAGAATTGCTCGTATCGGACGTAGTTTAGGGGTACATCTGATTTTAGCAACGCAGAAACCTGATGGGGTTGTGGATGATCAGATTAAAAGTAATATTCGATTTAAAGTATGCCTGAAAGTACAGGACAAATCAGACAGCCAGGGAATGATTGGCAGACCGGACGCGACTTTAATAACAAATGCCGGACGTTTCTATTTTCAGGTGGGAAATGATGAAGTGTTTGAATATGGTCAGTCTCCTTGGTCGGGTGCTTTGTATGAGCCGATGGATCACGTTCAGAAGAATGTATGTGACTATATTGAAGTGCTGAATGAACAGGGCTTTGTCATCTCTCGAGAAGCCGTTCCAAAAGGGAAGACATGGAGGCTCGCAAGAAATTCGAAGAAGATCAGCGAGCTGACGAATACGCGAACTCCGAGCGTCGTCGTGACTGGTTGAAGGACCGCTTGATGCTCGAAATAGGTATGGGTGCTCGTACTCCGTTCATGGGCGAGACCGGTATGGGTATGGGTTTTGGTGCTGGCGTTGAGTACATCACCCGTTGGCATGTCGGTGCATACGCGTCTTTCGGCTTTTTGCCTAAGGGTACTGACAACGACTTTGATGATATTGAATTGGAAGGTGGTACGGGATACAAGTTCGGTTTGAACTATTATCTGTTCCCCAAGAATCCGCTTCATCTCGGTATTTCTGCGTCCTACGGTACGGTTTACTTCGATCACGATGTCAAGCCGGATGACGGCGTGCGTCCGTTGATTACGGTAAATGGTTTCCAGTTTGACGCTCTTATCGCTTACCTCACGAACGAGTGGTATTATCTGCAGTTCTCTGTTGGTTTTTACTACGCTCCCGAATTGGGCAATCCCAAGGATGATAACGTGAGCTTCACATACGACAAGATTCACAACGAATGGGTGTCGAAAGTCGTTAATAAAGATGGTATGAGTAAGACAGGCATCGTCTTTGGTATTACTATCGGTTACGCTCTGCCGGAGCTCTTCCCGGATGATACGGAAAAGCGCCGTCGTGAACGTGAAAAGGAACGTGAACGTTCCGGCAAGTAAAAAAGAAGTAGCCCACGAATGTGGGCTTTCTTTTTACTATCTTTTGACCGCTTAAGCCTGTGTAGCTCAGTTTGGATAGAGTGCTTCCCTCCGAAGGAAGAGGTCATGCGTTCGACCACCGAGCAAGGCGAGAGAAATGGGCAAACCAGTTTGTCCATTTCCGAGCCGAGAGGTGGGTATTTAAATCGAAGCTTTAAATACAATCGCATCACAGGATTTACTATATTTGCTCGCACTTGCCTGTGTAGCTCAGTTTGGATAGAGTGCTTCCCTCCGAAGGAAGAGGTCATGCGTTCGAATCGCATCACAGGTATAAAAGAAGGGCCCCGCAAGGGCCCTTTCTTCGTTTACAATCGCATCTAGACCAGCTTCACAATCAGTTCATGCGGCTCTGCATCTACCACCAGCGCATCGCGGAACTCGCCTACGTCGGCATCGCCTTCGAGCACCTTCACGATGTCGTCGTTTTCCATGGAGTTGCCTTCGGTGCGCCCGTAGAAATGGTATTCGCTTTCTTCGGCTTCTTGGTCGATGATGATGCGGACCGTCTTTCCGATCATCGCTTCGGCATGTTCCGCGTCGATTTCTTCTTGCAAGTCGGTTACGGCGTCGAGCCTTGCGCGAGCTTCGCTTTCATCCACGGCGGGCAGGTTCATCTCCATCACGGGTGTGCCTTCCTCGGGGCTGAACACGAATCCACCCAAGTGATCGAACTGGATGTCTTCCAACAACTCCATCAGTTCCTCGAAATCTTCATGGGTTTCGCCGGGGAACCCGACAAGAACCGTCGTGCGCAGCGTAACTCCCGGAATGCGCTTACGAATCTTGTGGAGAATATCGACAAGCTCCTTCTTGCGGTAATTGCGCTTCATGTTCTTGAGCACGTTGTCGCTGGCGTGCTGGATAGGCATATCCACGTACTTTACAAGTCGAGGTTCATTTGCCATCAGGTCCAACAGTTCGTCATCTACAAACATCGGGTACCAGTACAGCGTGCGAATCCACGGGATGCTGGTGTTGTCGAGAATGGCCCGTAAAAGTTGGGCCAGCGTGCCGCCCTTCTTGCCTTTTTCGCGACCGAAGTATGTGGTGTCCTGGGCAATGAGCGTGATCTCCTTGACGCCCTGGGCTTCCAGCTCCTTGGCTTCTGCAACAATGTCTTCGATGCTGC
>OMQO01000284.1 GCA_900313275.1 uncultured Bacteroidales bacterium | reverse complement strand
GCGATAGGCGCCGGCTCACAGATTCCGCTGGCCTCGATGACAATGTAATCGAACTTGTTCATCCTGCACAGCTCGTCAATCTGATTGACAAGATCCATCTTCAGAGTACAGCAAATGCAACCGTTCTGCAACGGGACCAGACTGTCGTCCGTCTGACCAACAATCCCACCTTTCTGGATTAGGTCAGCGTCGATGTTGATCTCACCTATATCATTGACTATCACCGCGAATTTGATTCCTTCGCGATTGGACAATATCCTGTTGACCAATGTGGTTTTCCCACTTCCAAGGTAACCTGTCAAAAGAAGAACCGGTATCTCCCTTTTCTCAATTGTTATTGTCATATCAAGTTTTTTTGTTACGCGAATTTAACGATTTTGCGCAAATAAAGATTATTTGTTACATTTGCATTTGGCAGGTAAAAACCGGCTCGTCAGGATTATGCTTGAAAGTTTAAGAAAAGACATAGAAAAGCTGATCGCTCTCTACGAGGAAGAGAAAGCGGAGCGTATAAGACTCCAAGCCCTCCTTGCGGAGTGCCGCGTCGAGAATGAGTCCTGCAGAAATCAGATCGGTGATCTGGAGCAACAGGTTAACAACTTGCAGCTTTCTGAAGCTTTCGGAGCGACCGGAGACAAGGTCGCGGCGAAGGAAAGAATCGAGAAGCTTATCAAGGAGATAGATAAATGCATCTCCCTACTGGAGAATTGAGATGGGACAAAGCATAAAGATAAAAATCGCGGGCAATGAATATCCATTAGTCGCCTCATCCCCTGAGATGGAGCGCCTTATGAGGCTCGCAGCGGAGGCGATCAACCAAAAACTGACCGCCTATGATGCCAAGTACCCCAACAAATCCCTCTCGGACAAGCTTTCCTTTGTCGCATTGAATGAGGCGGTAGGCCGTCTCACGTACCAGAAAAAGCTCTCTGACGCGGGTGATGAGGCGAAGGCTCTTCAGGAAGATGTGGAGGCGTACCTTAAGAATATTTAAAAAAGACGGCCGTTAGTCCCACGTGCTTTAATCAACAAGTTCCACGGAACCGAGAACACTCAGGACGGCAAGGACAGGCCAAGGTTACCTTTCGGGATTGTACGCCCGGCGTACGACGGTGGATTTCCGAACCGGCCCGGATCTCAAATCTTATTCATTAAGATTTTAGACAAGCGACTAACGGCTTTTTTAATATTCAGACGACCGGCTGGTTTCACGGAACCAACGGTCGTCTTTTGACGTTAACCGTGTTGAAGTAATTGATTTAAAAGAATTTAACAATATTTATTAATAAAAAAACGGAATGATAGAGTACTTCATAGGAGCCCTGATCGGTGCCGCGATTGCCATCGGGGTTTATATTCTCGTCCAAAAGATGGTCCTGAACGGACAAAAGAATGAGATTATCGCGAAGGCGGAGATTGAGGCCGAAGGGATCAAGAATGATAAGATCCATCAGGCGAAGGAGAAATTCCTTCAGCTCAAGGCTGAGCACGACCGTTACATCAATGAAAAGAACAATCAGGTACGTGAGGCTGAGAGCCGTATCAAGCAGAAAGAGAACACGTTGAATCAGCAGAGCGGGGAGTTCATGAAGGCTGAGGCCCGCACTGAGGCCCAAGCCTACATCAATGACACGATGGATGAGGCTCGTCTGAACGCTTCCAAGGAGGCTAAAAGGATAGTGATCAACACTATACAGAGGACGGCCACGGAGACGGCCATAGAGAACGCCGTCACCACCTTCCCCATTGAAAACGACGAGATCAAAGGGCGCATCATCGGCCGTGAGGGGCGCAACATCAGGGCCCTGGAGGCCGCCACAGGAGTAGAAATCGTCGTGGATGACACTCCGGACGCCATCATTCTTTCCGCTTTTGACCCTGTTCGCAGGGAGGTGGCCCGTCTGGCTCTCCATCAGCTTGTAGTAGATGGGAGAATCCATCCGGCAAGGATTGAGGAAGTCGTGGCCAAGGTCCAGAAACAGCTTGAGGATGAGATTCTTGAGACAGGTAAGAGGACTTGCATCGACCTCGGTATCCATGGCCTTAACATTGAGCTGGTCAGGATGATAGGTCGTATGAAATACCGTTCCTCATATGGCCAGAACCTTCTGCAGCACTCCCGCGAAGTCGCCAACATCTGCGCCATCATGGCCTCCGAACTGGGACTCAATCCTAAGACGGCCAAGAGAGCCGGTCTCCTTCATGACATCGGCAAGGTCTCCGAGGAGGAGCCCGAACTGCCTCATGCCCTTCTTGGTATGAAGCTCGCTGAGCAGTACAAGGAGAAACCCGATGTTTGCAATGCCATAGGAGCCCACCATGAGGAGATTGAGATGACATCCATCATCTCCCCTATCGTGATGATCGGAGATGCCATTTCCGGTGCCCGTCCAGGTGCCCGCCGTGAGGTCATCGAGTCTTACATCAAGAGGCTCAAGGGAATGGAAGACCTCGCCGCATCCTACCCTGGAGTGACCAAGAGCTATGCTATCCAGGCAGGCCGTGAGCTCCGTGTGATCGTCGGTGCGGAAGAAGTCAGTGATGACCAGGCGGCCAGGCTGTCCGCGGACATCGCCCAGAAGATCCAGGAAGAGATGACATATCCCGGACAGGTCAAGATCACCGTGATCCGTGAGACCCGTTCCGTCTCTTACGCGAAATAAAAACACTATTCTATGGTAACTCATTTCAAAAGGGCGATAATCTTCATGGCGGCGGTCCTTATGGGCTTGATCGCCAGCGCCCAGGCACCGGAAGCCACCGCTAGTTGGAAAGTCTCCTCAAAGGAGACCGGGGCGAATGAATATAAGATTATCTTCACGGCCTCCATTGAGTCAGGATGGCACATCTACACGACTGACAACAAGTACAATCCCACGACTTTGGAGTTTGACGCCCCCGCTGGCTATTCTCCTGTCGGAGGGCTCACCCAGCTCACCAAACCATCTGACTTTCAAGGAGATGAGGTCTTCTTCGACACTGCCGTATTCTCCCAGAAAGTCAAGTTGGAGGGAGATGAGGCGACGGTAAAGGGCGAGTTGACTTGGAGCGGCTGCAATGACCAGTTCTGCGCTGCCCCCGAGCACTGGGAGTTCTCCCTTAGCTTATCAAGCGCTGAAGACAACTCCCCGTCCGCTCCCGACGCTTCGCGCCCTATCCGGGTAAAAGGTCGCGGAGAGGAGTTGTCTTCAGGCGGTCCTTCGACAAGCTCAGGAACCGGTGAGAGTCTGTGGGCACTGATTATCGAGGCGATCCTTTGGGGGTTCGCCATGTTGCTGACGCCATGCGTCTTCCCCATGGTCCCAATGACCGTCTCCTTCTTCATGAAACAGTCACAGAGCCCCGCCGAAGGCCGTTTCAAGGCTTTCATGTACGGACTCTTCATCGTGCTGCTGTACACTGTCCCGATTTCCATAATAATCGGCCTGACATGGCTGATCGGCGGCAATGCGGTGACGGCGGACATATTCAACTGGCTCGCCACCCACTGGCTCCCGAACATCATATTCTTCCTTGTGTTCATGGTCTTCGCTGCCTCCTTCTTCGGAGCTTTCGAGATCGAACTGCCATCGAGCCTCGCCAATAAGAGTGACGCCAAGTCCAACAAAGGAGGACTCGGCGGGATATTCTTCATGGCTCTCACGCTCGTGCTGGTGTCCTTCTCCTGCACAGGTCCAATTGTGGGTACGGTGCTGATCAAATCTACCGCAGGAGAGTTCTGGACACCAATGGTCACGATGCTGGCATTCAGCGTTGCCTTCGCATTGCCATTCACGATCCTGGCGATGTTCCCGTCGCTGCTGAAAAAGATGAAGAGCGGCTCATGGTTGAACAGCGTGAAGGTCGTTCTGGGATTCATCGAGGTAGCCCTCGGCTTCAAGTTCCTCAGCGTGGCAGACCAGACCTACCA
>OMQO01000002.1 GCA_900313275.1 uncultured Bacteroidales bacterium | reverse complement strand
GTCCTTACCAGTTCCTCTATTCAGATGAGGACGGATTCAACTTCATGCACGAGGAGACTTTCGAGCAAATCCATCTTCCCCACGATGTCGTCGAGAACTCTGACCTCATGAAGGAGGGGCAGCATGTCGAGATGATGTTCGTCGTCGAGCCTGAGGAGAAGTGCCTTACCTGTGAGCTCCCCACCTATGTGACCCTCGAAGTCACCTACGCCGAGCCCGCCGTCAAGGGCAACACCGCCTCGACCAGTGCCCTCAAGGAGGTCACCCTCGAGACCGGCGCTAAGGTGATGGTACCGCTCTTTATCAACCAGGGTGAGAAGATCACCGTCAACACAACCGACCGTAGCTACGGCCAGAGGGTGTAAGTGTCTGGCGGTTAATCCACGGAAAATTAATACTTTACATGGAATCAAAGTGTCGCGTCGCGGCACTTTGATTTTATATATTCTCCTGTGCCGTAATCGTTTAACCGCCAGCCTCAAAAATGGTTTTTTCTTTACGGGAAATAATGTTACATTTGTATGTTATGTCAGAATATATTGTTTCAGCAAGAAAATACCGTCCGGACTCCTTTGAGACACTGATCGGACAGGACACGATAGCCCAGACCCTTAAGAACTCGATCATAAGGGGAAAGCTGGCGCACGCCTACCTGTTCTGCGGTCCAAGGGGTGTCGGCAAGACGACCACCGCGAGGATATTCGCTAAAGCCATCAACTGCTCCAATCCTTCCCCGGACATGGAGCCTTGCGGCCAGTGCGAGTCTTGCCTCTCGTTTCAGGAAGGCAGGTCATACTGCATCCACGAGCTGGACGCCGCCTCGAACAACGGAGTCGAGGACATCAAGAACCTGATGGACCAAGTCAGAATTCCTCCGCAGGTCGGGAAATACAGCGTTTACATCATCGACGAGGTCCACATGCTCTCTACTGCGGCCTTCAACGCCTTCCTCAAGACCCTGGAGGAACCTCCGGCACACGCCATATTCATCCTTGCCACCACTGAGAAGCACAAGATTCTCCCCACGATCCTGTCACGTTGCCAAACCTACGACTTCAACAGGATCTCCATTCCCGACATGGTCTTGAATCTCAGGAATATAGCTACGAAAGAGAATGTCAAGATCGACGACGAGTCACTCCATGTCATAGCCCAGAAGGCTGACGGGGCGATGCGTGACGCCCTTACGATCTTCGACCAGACCGTTGCTTTCTGCGGCACTGATGTAAAATATGAGGACGTGATCCGGAACCTCGGAGTTCTTGATTATGATTATTCCTTTGCCTTGGTCAATGATTTCCTTGCCGGAGACTATGGCAAGGCGCTTCTTGCCTTTGACGACATTCTCTCAAAGGGATTCAATGCCCTTCATTTCTGCGCCGCCCTCAGTTCCCACCTACGGGATCTTGTGGTCACCCGGAACGGAGGACTGGACTCGCTTCTGGAGCTTCCTGATTCTCTTAAACGCAGGTATGAGGAGCAGGCTTCCAGGTGTTCCCTGAAGTTCTTGTACGACGCACTGGGAATCACCACCGCATGTGAGGCGGGCTACAAGCAGGCGGTCAATCCAAGGCTGCACATTGAGTTCGCGTTGATGAAGCTCAGCTTCCTCGTGAAGGCGCCTGAGAGCGCTCCCGCTCAGAAGGAAACACAGGTGCGGATTGAAAACAAACCTGCGGAGCGAGTCGAAACGGCTGAACAACCGGCTCCTGCCGAGTCCAAACCTCGTAAGAAGCCCGCGAAAACCGGATCGGCCTTGTCTTTAAGCGCGATTTTGGAAGAAGAGGAAGAGAAGAAGAAAGAGACGGTCAAAACTCCCGAAATCTCCGGAGAACTACCTGAAGATGAGGCGATTATAGCAGCATGGAAGACAATTCCCGACGAATTCAAAGCCGCCAATCAGATCCGCCTCGCCAATACCCTCGAGAACGCTACTCTCGAGATCGAGACCTCCGGAGACATGAAAGTGGTCACTTTCAAAGTCAGCAATGAAGCCCAACGGAAATGGATCCAAGAGAACCGTCTATTGGCTTTGGAAGGGAATTTGCAGAAGAAAACCGGCTCCTCCAAGATTCGCCTTGAAGTCGGAGTGATACCGATGGAAGAGAAAGAGGTCCAACCCTACACCGACCAGGAAAAGGCCACTGCCCTGATGGGAGAGAATGTCGAGTTGCGCGGATTGGTCAAGGATTTTGGACTGGAGACAAGATAAACAAAAGGAAAGATGATACTTCGCTGCGAGAATCTCGTTAAGAAATACGGCATCAGAACCGTCGTCAAAGGCGTCTCGATGGAGATCAGCCAAGGAGAGATCGTGGGCTTCCTCGGCCCTAACGGAGCTGGGAAAACAACCAGTTTCTACATGATAACCGGCCAGATTGTCCCAAATGGAGGAAGAGTGTACCTTGATGACGAGGACATAACAGACCTTCCTATGTACAAAAGGGCGCAGAAAGGTATTGGTTACCTCCCTCAGGAGGCTTCAGTCTTCCGGAAGATGTCCGTCGAGAACAACATCATGTCTGTCATGGAGATGTCGGACATGAAGAAGGAAGAAAGGCGTGAGAGACTTGAGAGCCTCATAAGCGAGTTCAACCTCTCGAAGGTGCGCAAGAGCCTGGGCATCCAGCTCTCTGGAGGTGAGAGGCGACGTTGTGAGATCGCCCGCGCGCTTGCGATCGACCCTAAGTTCATCCTTCTCGACGAGCCCTTCGCCGGAGTCGATCCTATCGCTGTGGAAGACATCCAGTTCATCATCGCCAAGCTTAAATACAAGAATATCGGCGTGATTATCACTGACCACAATGTTGGCGAGACTTTGGCTATCACCGACCGCGCCTATCTTCTTTACGAGGGCTCCATCCTCCAGCAAGGCACTCCCGAGTCGCTTGCCGCTGACGATGAAGTCCGTGTCAAATACCTTGGCTCCGGATTCGTGCTGAAGAAGTCTGTCTCTGTGGAAAGAGCTAAGGCAGAGCATCTTGCCACAATGAACGCAACCCCTTAAACACCTAATACGATGAAAAAGACTTTAACAATCACGCTACTTACCGCGCTGGCCATCCTGTTGATCCCATCAGATCTCTTCGGCCAGGCCCAGATCTATACCCGAAAAGAAAAACTTAAAGACCTCACCGCCAAGACCGTCAAGGTCGTCATGACTGGAAACGAGGTCGTGGACGAGGCGCTCAAACAGAGCGTCACTACCTCTTGGACTTTGTCGCCCTATGAGTTCTGCACTAATGAGGAGTTCCAGAAACTGAAGTCAGACAATAAGTTCTACTTCCTCCTTGTCGTCAAAGGCCAGCAAAGGAAGGAGTCGGAGCCCGGAATAGAGCTCTTGACGATGGTAAAAGGTGGCGAAGGATCGGACAAGTCGATCGAAGACATGCTTGAGGTAGTGACTTTCCCCTTCAGGGCCGCCGTCGATCCTTCCGGCAGGGAGTTCTCCTACCTGCCAGCCTTCCTGACCATTATGCAGGAGCATGCCAAGGGACTCACAGAGTCGGAGGTCAAGGCGTATTCAACCCTCGGTGCGAATGACACCAAGAAGCTGAGAATGAAGCAGATATATTTCTGCGAAGATGACATGGCTCCTGAAGTCAGCGAAAAGACCCTCAAATCGCTCGATGAGGACATCTTCATCGAAGAGGACGATGAAGATGTCGATGATGTCTTCACAGACGGGAAGTTCAACGCCGTGGTCAGCTATGTGGTGGCACCCTCTGAGCCTGTCAACGGGTCGGTCTGTTACAAGCTTCTCATAGGAGCCGACGACCACAAACTATATTGGTTCAAGAAGCACAAGATCTCCGCCCGTCAAGGTGCCGGATTCCTTGAGAGCGACTTGAAGGCCATCAAACTATTGAGGAAATAATGCTCATAGGCAAAGCCCCTTGCGGGTTGGGATACGCGGTCAAAAGGAGCGGTAACTCAGTGGGTTATTGCTCCTTGACCATCAAGTGTGGAACCAGGGACGAGGAAGGGTTCCACGGCGGTATCGCCCATTTCACCGAACACACCATATTCAAAGGCACGGCGCGGAAAAGTGCCAGGGTCATAAACAGCTACCTTGACAAGTTAGGGGGCGACCTCAACGCCTTCACCACCAAGGAAGAGATCGTGATCCACTCAACGGTGCTGAAGGAAGACCTTGGGAAAGCCGCCGGTCTCCTGCTGGAACTGGCCACATGCCCGATATTTCCGGAAGACGATATAGCGATAGAAAAGGGAGTGGTCATTGACGAGATCAACTCGTACAAAGACGCGCCCGCCGATGAGGTGTATGACAAATTCGAGGAGATACTTCTGGCCGGACATCCACTCGGGAAACCCATTCTGGGCACAGCCGCAAGCGTAAAGAAGATCACCCGAAGCGAGTTGGAAAGATTTGTCAGCGAGCGCTTCACACCTGGGAACATGGCACTCGTGATGGTGGCCGACATAGATGAGAGAAAACTTGAGCAAGCTGTACTAAGGCTCTCTGAGAAGGTGTTTGACGGGTCTTGGGCAGAGTCGAGGGAGAGGACACTGATTCCCGTGAGCACCCCAGCCGTGTTCAACAAGACGATCGACAAAAGGAACCATGAGGTCAACGCCGTGATCGGCGGCCTCGCGCCTTCGCTTTACGACCAAGAGGCCAGGTTCGATGCCATCCTGCTTGCCAACATAATGGGCGGGCCGGCTTCTAACTCCAAACTCAATGACCTCCTTCGGGAGAGGAACGGGTGGGTGTACGGAGTAGAGACTTCTTACAGCCAATATGCCGACACCGGTGTGATGGCTATAACCCTTGGTTGCGAGCGTGCCAACCTGGACAAGTGCCTCAGTGGCGTGAGGAAAGTTATCCGGAAAACGCAGGACGACCTGCTTTCCGAACCGGCCATGAAAGCCGCCAAGAAACAACTTCTCGGACAGCTCGCCATCAGTTCCGACAATGGGGAGACCCAATCCCTCTCGATGGGCAAGAGCCTTGTCTCTTTCGGGACGGTGACCTCCGACAAAGAGAACAGGGAGGCGATTGAGGCTATCACGGCTGAGCGCTTGAGGGAGGCCGCCAGGACCATATTCAATCCAGAGACATTGTCAACATTAATTTATTTATAAGATATGAGACGCTTATTATCAATCGCTTCCGCCGTTTTCGTCCTCACTCTCGCGGGATGCGGCGAGGTAGCTCCGCCCGAGCCGTACGGCGCCACTCCTTCTCCCCAGCAAGTTGAATGGCAAAAGATGGAGATGAACATGTTCGCCCACTTCGGCCCCAACACATTCACGGGCCTTGAATGGGGTCTCGGCACTGAGGCTGAGGACATATTCAATCCCACAGCCCTGGATTGCGACCAGTGGGCCTCAATCGCTAAAGCGGCTGGCTTCAAGGGTATAATTATCACCGGCAAGCATCACGACGGATTCTGCCTCTGGCCCAATCCTGTGAGTGTCCACACTGTCGCCCAGAGCCCGTGGAAGGACGGCAAGGGGGATGTATTGAAAGAACTCTCAGAGGCCTGCGCCAAGGAAGGCCTCAAGTTCGGAGTCTATGTCTCCCCTTGGGACCGCAACGACCCCCATTATGGCACTCCTGAATATAACGACGTCTATGTCAAGACCTTGGAAAGCGTCCATGATGGCAGGTATGGAGAAGTCTTCGAGCAGTGGTTCGACGGAGCTAACGGCGAGGGTCCTAACGGGAAGAGGCAAGTCTATGATTGGCCTCGCTTCCATGAGACCGTCCTGAAATTGCAGCCGAGAGCTATCATGTTCAGCGACACCGGTCCCGGTTGCCGTTGGGTCGGAAACGAGAGCGGGATAGCTGGAAGGACCAACTGGAGTCCATTGAACACCAAGGGCTTCACCCCCGGAGCAGGCGCCCCTCCCATTGACACACTCAACTCCGGTAATGTGCACGGAGCTGTCTGGCATCCCGCGGAGACCGATGTCTCCATCCGTCCAGGCTGGTTCTGGAGAGAGAGCGAAAACGACAAGGTCAAATCCCTCAAAAAACTTTTGAGCATTTACTACACCAGCGTTGGACGCAATTCCCTGCTCCTGCTGAATGTGCCGCCGGACAACCGTGGTCTCATCCATTCCGCCGACTCGGCAAGGCTCATGGAGTTCAAGGCCGCCCTTGACGAGATATTCAAGGTCAACCTGGCTGATGGAGCGAAGGTCTCCGCCACAGATTGCAGAGGCAAAGGCTTCAAGGCCAGGAACATTCTGGACGGTGATTTCGACTCTTACTGGGCCACCAGCGACGGTGTCAACAAGGCCACCGTCACCTTCGACCTTGCCGGAGAGAAAACCTTCAACAGGGTCTTGATCCAGGAATATATCCCATTGGGACAGAGGGTCAAAGCCTTCACTGTCGAGGCTATGGGAGAGGACGGGCAGTGGAAGGAGATCGCTCGTGAGACCACCATCGGTTACAAGAGGATTGTACCCGTCAGCAAGACGACCGCCCAGAAGGTCAGAATCAATCTGGAGGCCTATGCTTCCCCTGTTATCAACGGCTTCGGACTTTATGATGATAATATTTCGGAATATTCGGAATAATCATTACTTTTGAACGTTTAAATCATTCATCATCATGAGAATAAAGCTTATCCTCGCAGCTTCGCTGCTAGTTTTGGCAGCCGCTTGCACCTCCAACAAGACCGCTGGACCGATCAAGGTCAAGGTTCCCGCCCGCCCTGCGGGTCAGGAGAATGTGATCGGACTTACGGCCCCTGCTATGGACACGGTCAGAGTCGGTTTCGTGGGTCTTGGAATGAGAGGCTCAGGAGCCGTGCCCCGCTTCACTTACATTCCAGGAGTTAAGATCACAGCTCTTTGCGATGTGGTTCCCGAGAATGTCGAAAGATCCCAGAAGACATTGGAAGAGAGGGGCTTTCCGAGGGCTGCAGGATATTCCGGCGACACCGAGGCTTACAAGCAGCTTTGCGAGAGGGATGATGTGGATCTGGTGTACATCTGCACCGACTGGATCCACCATATTCCTGTAGCTCTCTACGCTATGGAGCACGGCAAGCATGTCGCTTGCGAGGTACCTTCAGCCACTTCCCTGCAGGAGATCTGGGATGTGATCAACATGTCGGAGAAAACCCGCAAGCACTTCATGATGCTCGAGAACTGCTGCTACGACTTCTTCGAGCTTTCCTGCCTCTCGATGGCACAGGCCGGACTGTTCGGAGAGATCCTTCATGTCGAGGGCTCCTATCTCCACAACCTCGATCCTTTCTGGGATGCCTACTGGAACAACTGGAGGCTTGACTTCAACGAAAAGCATAAGGGCGACCTCTATGCCACCCACGGCTTAGGCCCTGTGGCTCAGGTGCTTAACATCCACCGTGGCGACCGTTTCAAGACCCTTGTCGCTATGGAGACCAAGGCGGTCAACGGCCCTCGCAATGTCGAGAAGAGGCAGGGACGCAAGAGCGAGGATTTCCAGAATGGTGACGAGACCAGCACCATGATTCTCACCGAGAAAGGCAAGACCATCCTCATCGAGCACGATGTTATGACCCCCAGGCCCTACAGCCGTATGTACCAGCTGGTCGGAACCGATGGCTATGCCGGCAAGTATCCAGTCCAGCAGATAGTCCTTCGCGGCGACCAGTTCACGGAGACTCCCAGCATTGAGGACTTCAACACTGAGAAGCATCTTTCTAAGGAGGAAATCGCTGAATATCAAGAGAAATACCGTAACCCGATCCTGACTCCCGAGCTTGAGGAACTAGCCAAGCAGGTCGGTGGCCACGGCGGTATGGACTTCATCATGGACTACCGTCTGATCTACTGTCTGCGTAACGGCCTGCCCCTCGACATCGATGTCTATGACATGGCCGAGTGGTGCTGCCTCGCCGAGCTTGGTGAGATCTCGATCAAGAACGGCAACATGCCTGTCGAGGTTCCCGACTTCACCCGCGGCGCTTGGGATAAGGTCAACGGCTTCTCCTACGCCTTCGCGAAATAATTTTCCGTGAAGGTACCGAGATCAAGGTACTTTTTATAGAGTCTGGAATATATCTCCGTCCTTTCCGGGGCGGGGATATATTCTTTTGCGAATCCAGAGCTCATGGCCTCTGATGCGTCCTCGACCTTGTCATAGACTCCGGCGGCTGTGGCGGCGAACATGGCTGCGCCAAGGGCGCAAGCCTGCATAGTCTTGCAAACCTTGATCGGCTTGCCGAGCACATCACTAATCACCTGCATGACAAAAGGCGACTTAAGGGCGATTCCGCCAATGCCGATAACCTCCTCTATCTGAACGCCTTCCTCAACGAAACGATCGTGGATCGCCTTCGTTCCGAAAGCAGTGGCCTCGACAAGGGCCCTGAATATCATCGGTGCGGTAGTTCCGAGCGTGAACCCGGTAATCGCCCCTTTGACAAGAGGATTGGCGTCCGGAGTACGACGACCGTTGACCCAGTCAGTAGCAAGCATGGCGCTTTCGGAGATCGGAATCTTCTCAGCCTCAGCTGTTAACGAAGGGATTATGTTCTCACAGGCCTCAGCCAAAGCCTCTCCCTCAAGACCGGACACAGTCCTCAGAGGCCATTCCAGAACCTTGCGGAACATCGCGTAGACATCTCCGAAACTGGACTGACCAGCCTCCAAGCCAACCATCCCGGGGATAACGGATCCGTCAACCTGACCGCATATTCCCCTGATACATTTGTCTCCGATCTCCTCATAGGGAGCGACCATCACATCGCAAGTGGATGTGCCGATTACCCTGACAAGGGTGCCTGGCTTAACTCCCGCTCCCACAGCGCCCATATGGCAGTCAAAAGCACCACCCGCCACCACGACACTGACGCTGAGGCCTAGCCTGGCTGCCCACTCCGGGCAAAGATAGCCCACGGGTTTATCAGCGGTCTCTGTCTTTTCGAAGAGTTTCGCCCTCCAACCGGCCAGAAGCGGATCTATCCCTGAAAGGAATTCCTCAGGAGGAAGTCCACCCCATTTCTCGCTCCACATAGACTTATGCCCTTGGGCGCAACGGCTGCGAATGATCTCCCTATGGTTGGTCACTCCGGTCAGGACAGCCGGCAGCCACTCGCAGCACTCCACGATGGTGCTCGCCTTGGTGGCTATCTCCGGAGAGTTCCTGAGAATATGTAAAGCTTTTGCCCAGAACCATTCGGAACTGTAGATTCCTCCTTCATACATAGAATAATCCAAGACGGATGCCTTGCAGGCCTCATTAATCTCCGTCGCCTCCCGGATAGCGGTGTGGTCTTTCCACAGCACGAACATGGCGTCGGGATCGGCAGCGTATTCATCACTCATCGCAAGAGGAGTACCGGACTCATCAGCAAATGCGGGAGTGGAACCCGTTGTGTCAAAGGCGATTCCGACCACATTGGGAGCCACCTCAGGCGCGCACTTGGCCAGTGCATCCTTGACCGTATATTCCAAAACCTCAAGATAGTCCTTGGGATGCTGACGCCACTGGTTGGCCTGGGGGTCGCAATATAATCCCCTGGACCAGCGGGGATAATTCTTGACGCTCGAAGCGAGAATTTCCCCCGTCTCAGCGTTCACGACAAGAGCCCTGGCGGAATCGGTGCCATAGTCCAAACCGATAACGAAACGTGCCATCTTACTTCAAAGCTTTTCCGAGAAGGTAATATATCTCATTGATTTTCAAATCCCTCTTGATTCCCTCGAGGGTGGTGTCCGCTCCGATCCTTACCATCTCGATGTCAGCGATCTCGGCATAATCCTCCCAATACTCGGGAGTGAGGTCATAGGAGAAACAGGAATGGTGGGTTCCACCGGCCATCATCCAAGCCGCGGCTCCAACCTCGAAACTAGGCCTCGGGATCCACAGGGCAGAAGCCACAGGAAGTTTCGGAAGCGGCTGGGGCTTAATGCAATCCACTTCATTCACGACCAGACGGAAACGGCCACCCATGTCAACGACAGTGGCGGTCACGCCGTAGCCTGTCTTGCTGGTGAACACAAGACGGGCGGTAGGGGTCTTACGAATACCTATCCCCAACTCATGAACCTCAAGCTTGGGTTTGTGAGCGGCGATCAAAGGGCAAATCTCAAGCATGTGGGCCTGGAGAATAGCCGAAGTCGGACCATCAAAGTTGAGGGTGTAATCCTCAAGGAATGAGCATCCCTCGGACAAGCCTCTGGTCATGAACCAGACCGTCCTGTACAGGGCAGCGGACTTCCAGTCTCCCTCAGCTCCAAAACCATAGCCTTCCTCCATAAGGCGCTGAGAGGCGAGACCCGGGATCTGGTCGAAACCCCTTCCTGTCTCCTCGACATTGACATCCCCGAGATCATCAAAGTTGGTCGTAAAGCCTTTGGCCTTCTTGTCCGCGAGGATGGCCCGGAGTGTCAATTCGGCTTTGGCTGACCTCCAGATCTTGCAATAAGGCAGGGTGCCTTTCTCCTCAAGTGAGGTGTCATGGTCATATAATTTGAAATATTCCCCGACAAGAGCGTCCACATCAGCGTCAGCGACCTTGTCGAAATAGGTCATCAGCTCACTAAAGGGCACATAATCAACATGATAGCCAAGCCGCATCTCTGCCTCAACCTTGTCTCCGTCGGTGACGGCCACATTGTTCATCTGGTCGCCGAAACGGAGAATCCTCATGTCCTTGGAGTCAGCCCAAGCGGCCGCTACCCTCTCCCAAACAGCAATATGGCCGAGGGTGACGGGATCTTTCCAATAGCCGACCACCGTCTTGTGGTTCTTGCGCATGCGGGCGAGGATGTGGGCATATTCCCTGTCTCCATGGGCACTCTGATTGAGATTCATGAAGTCCATGTCCATGGTCTCCCAAGGAATCTCCTTGTTGAACTGGGTGTGGAAATGGAGGAGGGGCTTGCGAAGCGCCTGAAGTCCGTGGATCCACATCTTGGCAGGAGAGAAAGTGTGCATCCATGTGATGACACCAACGCACTTTGGGTCACTCTCAGCCTTGGTCATAACATCAAGGACCTCAGCGGAAGAGTTGGCCGTGCCTTTATAGACGACCGTGATGGGAAGAAGGCCGGAAGCGTTCATCCCAGCCACCATCTCATTGGAGTGACCGTCCACCTGGACGACAGCGTCGCCGCCGTAGAGCAACTGTGCTCCGGTGACGAACCATACCTCGTAGTTCTCGTATTGCTTTATCATATTGTAATTACTTGATTATTAATTATTTCATGTTATTCAGATTCTTCGCTTCGCCCTTCGAAGGGCTCAGGGCTGGCTTCAGAATGACAGGCCGGGCCAGAGCAATCTCGCCGACCATTTACCCGGATAGGGCGCGAAGCGCTGGGAGGCGACGGTTGCCTCTGGCCCGGCCCTTCTGACTCAGGGGCCGGGTTGGCCTGGCCATAGTAGGCGCCGGGACCGTGCTTGCGGTTGTAATGCTTCTCTATAAGATGCTTGTTCATCGAAGGCTCATGGTCGATGACATCCAGTGTAGGCAACTGCAGGGTCGAGGAAATGAACGCCATCTTCGCGACCTCTTCAAGCACCACAGCGTTGTGGACCGCCTGGGCGGCATCCTTGCCCCAAGTGAAAGGGCCATGGTTCCGAACCAGGACAGCGGGAGTGTCATCCGGATTCATCTTTGAGAAACGTTCAACAATCACATTGCCGGTCTCCTTCTCGTATTCCCCGAAGACTTCCGCCTTTCTCATGTTGCGAGTGCAAGGGATGTCATCATGGAAATAATCGGCATGAGTCGTCCCGATGTTAGGAATATTCCGACCCACTTGGGCCCAGGCAGTGGCGTACGTGGAATGAGTGTGGACGACTCCTCCGATATTCGGAAACGCCTTATAGAGAACAAGATGCGTCGGAGTGTCGGAGGATGGTCTCAAGGAGCCTTCCACTATGTTCCCTTCCAAGTCAACCACGACCATGTCCTCGGGCTTCATCACATCGTAAGCGACCCCGCTGGGTTTGATGACCACAAGGCCGGACTTCCGGTCTATGGCTGATGCATTGCCCCAAGTGAACAGGACGAGACCGCCTTTGACGAGATCAATGTTGGCTTGCCAGACTTTTGTTTTCAGTTCTTCTAACATTGTCTACCAGAAATAAATGTAGAACGCGACAGTGACTGCCAGGATGATACAGGAATGGATGATGTCCCATGCTCCCCAGGAAGCTCTTGTGGCTGCTTTCTGCTCAGGCGTGGCGGTACCGAAGCATAGACCCTGAACCTGCTCTTCGGTTGGTTTGGGGGTCAACAAGGTCACTACGAAAGCCAGCGCCACACAGAACAGGAACATCCAGACACAGAAGGCATAGACATTCATCTCGTTGAAAATGAATGTGAAAGCGTTATGAGCCTCGGGATTGATGATCATCGTGACCAAACGGGTCAAGCCAAGGGCCAGGCCAGCTATCAAGGTCCACATACCAGCCTTGGGCGAAGTCTTCTTCCAGCAGACTCCGAGCAGGAACACCGCCGCGATTGAAGGGGCGACAAGGCTTTGCACGCTCTGGATGTAGTTGTACAGGCTCTTGCCCATCTTCTGGATCACGAGAATCCATAGCACTCCGAACACGACAACTATCACAGTGGCAAGTCTGCCGATGTGGACGAGTTTCTTCTCTGGGGTGTCCGGGTTGCGGCGCTTGTAGATGTCGATCGTGTAGAGCATTGCCGAGGAGTTGTACAGAGAAGCCAGCGAACTCATCAGGGCGGCGAGTACTCCACAGATGACAACTCCTTTCAAACCAACCGGTAACAATGTGTTGACAAGCATCGGGAAGGCCAAGTCCGGATTGGCCAGGGTGCCATCCGCCTTGAGTCCAAGGGCCGAGGCGAGCATCTGCCCGGTCTGTGAGTCAGGGGTCTTGGTGAGGGCGAAAGCGATCATCCCGGGAATCAGGAAAAGGAACACGGGAAGAAGCTTCAGATAGGCTCCGAATATGGTTCCCCGGCGAGCTTCTTTCTCGTCCTTCCCGGACAAGACCCTTTGGACTATGAATTGGTCTGTGCACCAGTACCAAAAACCGATAATGGCAGATCCGAACAGGGCTCCGTACCACGGGAATTCGGTGTCTTTACCACTTCGCATCAAAGTGGTCATCGAGTCTCCATATTCATTGACGCTTTGGGCGGCGCAAATGTCCATCATAGCGTTCCATCCACCGAGCTCCTTGAGGCCGATCCATAAGATCACCAAAGATCCGAGCAGCAAAATAGGGGTCTGGAGGACCGAGGTCTTAAGGACCGACTCCATGCCACCGATCACAGTGTAGATTGCGGTGATTATCACAAGGGCCAATGCGGCGACCCAGAAGTTGATGCCTAACAACGCGTTAAGGGCCAAGCCTCCCGCCATGACCGTTACCGAGACCTTTGTCAGCACATAACTGGCGAGGGAAAGATAAGTCAGGATGCCCCGGCTCTCCTTGTTGTAGCGTTTCTCGAGGAACTCCGGCATGGTGTAGGCCATACTTCGCTGATAGAAAGGTACGAATACCCAACCGAGGATGAGGATCATCCATCCTTGAATCTCCCAATGAGCCTGGGCCATTCCAGCCGAAGCCCCTGTGCCGGCAAGGCCGATAAGGTGCTCAGAACCAATGTTTGACGCGAATATAGAGGCGCCGATAGCGATCCAAGTCGCTGAGCGCCCGTCGAGGAAATAATCGCCGGAAGTCTCTTTCTTCTTCCGGAGAACACTCCATACAATCCATATCATAGCCACGAAGAACAGGGCTATGACGATCCAGTCCCAAGACTGGAGGGTGATGCGGTTCAGATCCATAGGCTACCTTGTGGAGAAAGCGAACACACAGTGGCTGGTGTAGGTCTCTCCCGGGCGGAGGGTAGCGGAAGGCCAATCGGGCTTGTTGGGAGTGTCGGGATATTTCTGAGTCTCAAGGCAAATGGCGCGGCGGAAGTTGTAGACAACGCCCTTCTTTCCTGTCACTGTGCCATCAAGGAAGTTGCCGGCATAGATCTGCACACCTGGTTCGTCGGTGTATTCCTTAAGGACGATGCCGGTCTCCGGGCAATAAAGCTCAGCGGCGACGACTGTGTCGTCACCCTTGGTGTCCAGCACCCAGTTATGGTCATATCCCTTGCCGTTGTGGAGCTGGTCATAGTCGGCATTTATGTCTTTACCGACCAGTTTGGCCTCACGGAAATCCATCGGAGTTCCCTCGACAGGGGCAATCTCGCCGGTGGTCATGAAGGTGTCGTCAACGGGAGTGAAGTTGGCCGCGTTGATGTACAGCTCATCAGCCTCGACACTGTGGTTGGCGGGATCACCGGAAAGGTTGAAATACGAATGGTTGGTCATGTTGATGACCGTGGTCTTGTCAGTGGTCGCCTCATACTTTATGTCGATAGCGTTGTCCTCAGTGAGGGTGAAGGTGACACAGGCGGTCACGTGGCCAGGAAAGTTGGCTTCACCATCAGGAGAATCAAACTTGATCTTAAGGTGGCTTCCGTCTGCCTCAAGAACCTCGGCAACCTTGTACTGCCATCCGTTGGGACCACCATGAAGGCAGTGACCATAGTTATTCTGAGGAAGCTGATACTCAACACCTTCCACAGTAATCTTACCCTGGGCGATACGGTTGGCGTAACGGCCGATAGTGGCACCGAAATCGGTTTGGTTATTCTCGGGGAAATAGTCCTGGATATTGTCGAAGCCGAGGACGACATCCTTATACTCACCGTTCTTGTCCGGGACCATTATTGAGACAATGCGGCCTCCGAAATTTGTGACACAAACCTCCATCCCAGACTTGTTGGTCAAGGTGTAGAGGGCTGTTTTACCGCCATCCCTCTCGGCGACGAAATCCTCTGGATTGAGACCCGACTTTGTGAGTTTCGGGCCTTTATCAGCGCAGCTCAAAACCATCAGTGCCGCGGCGCAAACAGCTAATAACTTTTTAACCATAGCTATAAATATTTTAAAATCAATTATATCAATATCTCGCAAGGCGCGACTTCCACAGCATCGAAGTCTTTGGCCAGCCAAACGGACATGTAACCCGCACCTCTATGGCACCAGGCATAATAAGGAATCAAGGTAGCGGTCACATCCCTTACGATCATTTCCCCCTTTCTTGGTCCGTGAGTGAAATACTTGCCTTCCAAGGTTATCTTCTTGACGGGATGGCCTATCACATCACCATCTACGACTTTCATGTCAGGTTTCTCTCCGAGAAGGAAACCGGATACCACGAATTCATTGTCCGGCCGCTCGGCGCAATAAACTATCGGGCCGCGCTCAACCGCTATCCTACCCTTATCGGCCTTCACCTCCTCACGAGCAGTCACAATCCTAGGCTCCATGTCCAGATGAAGGCTGACCTCGTCGCCTTTCTTCCATTTGCGAGTGATGGTGAAATAACCTTTATCAAGGTCGGAAGACACTTCCTCTCCGTTAACCAAAACCTTGTAACTCAACGACTTCCCGTCAGCATATTTATAAAGGCCGCCAGGTGTCACCTCTCCCCTGGCCCAACCGGGTATGCGAAGTTTCAGGGAGAACTCCTTCGCGGCGTTCTTATCAATGATGATATTCACATCTCCGTTCCAGGGATAACCGGTCTCTTGACGCAAGACAACTTCCTTGCCCTTGACTTTCCGGGTCAAAGTGTTGGGCATATAAAGGTTGACGTAGAGATTGTCATCCTTGACGGCATAGACATATCCGGGAACCGAGGGGATGAATCGGCATATGTTCGAAGGGCAGCAGGCGCAGCCAAACCATGGTTTGCGCTCGTAGCCGCCAGATGAGGCGAGGGGATTCGGATAGAAGAATCCGTCGCCCTGGAGGGAGACTCCTGACAGAAGCCCGTTGTAAAGAGTCCGTTCGAGGACATCGTAATACTTCGAATCTCCATGCAGGAGGAACATCCGGTGATTGACATAGACGTTGCCGATCGCCGCACAGGTCTCGCAGTAGGCGGTGGCGTTAGGAAGCTCATAATTCTCCCCGAAGGCCTCTCCACGGTTTGTGGCCCCGATACCACCAGTGATATAAAGCTTTTTGCTGACTATATTCTCCCAAATCCTGTCGATGGCGGCTATGTATTCCTGGTCGCCAGTCAATGCGGCGACATCAGCTATTCCGGAATACATGTAAGTCGCTCGCACAGCGTGCCCTACAGCCTCGTCTTGCTCCAAGACCGGAAGGTGGGACTGGTTGTATGAGTCCCTATTGGCTGTCTTGCCCCTTCTGTCAAGGAAATATTTCGCCTGGTCCAGGTATTTCTTGTCGCCTGTCACAAGATAGAGCCGGCAAAGAGCCATCTCGGCGATCTGATGGCCGGGAACCCTGTCCACCTGGCCTGGGCCGAGGCCGACCTCACGGCAGACACAGTCAGCGTACCTTACCGCGATGTCGAGGAAATTCCGCTTGCCGGTTGCCTGGTAGTGAGCGACAGCACCCTCAACCATATGACCCAAATTGTAAAACTCATGGCTGAGTTCCTCGACTTTCTCCCACCTGTGTTCTCCAGACCACTCATGCGGATGCTTCGGATTCATGGTTCTGGAGGTGTAGAGGTAACCGTCCGGCTCCTGGCCCGCGGCGACTATGGTCAAGACACTGTCTATGTAGGCCTCCAACTTTTTGTCCGGATAGGTCTGGAGAACATAGCTTGCCCCTTCGATGGTCTTATAGACATCGGTGTCATCGAAAGCTAGGCCACCCACTTTGTAGTCATCGCTCGGATGGGCAGCCTTGACAAAGTTCTCGTAGCGACCGGTCTCCTCGCACTTGCTGAAAGCCAGAGGAATAGTGACTTCACGGGATGCTTTCAGCCTCTGACCCCAAAAGCCGTTTTCCGACACCTTCACAGAGGTGAACTGAACCGGGGTTATAGGATAGCCACCGTCGTGGTTCTTACCAGCGGGAGCATTGTCCGAAGATGTCAGCAATATGGCCGCGCTTATAGTGGAAAGTATGGTTAAAACCCGTCTCATATCGTGATTGGTTAAATCTATCAAATATAAAGATTATTCACCGATTTTTTGTATCTTGCGGAAAAGAAAATACTTATGGACAAACTAGTATCAGATCTTCTTGGCGGCCTGGGACGGCTGTTCAAAAGCAAAGTGGGCCAGACGGTCAGCAAAGCCGTCGGCAGCAAGAGCAAGACTTTCACTTTCGAGACTTTACCTCAAACAACCGATGAGCTTGCAGGCCTTCCGGAAGCGGCCCTGACAGACGTTTACGCTGTCGCCGCCCTCTCACTTTTGGCCTTGACCCGCTTCGATGCGAATCGGCAGGAGTCGATATCTATGCTGAACTTCCTGAAAGGGCCTGATCCGATGAGTCCCATGGCGACCCAGCAGATAGCTGACCGATTCATGGACGGGAAGTTCTACATTGTCAACTCTTTCTTCGAGGGAGCCACTCCGGCCAACAATTACACACCCTCAAAACCATACAAGGTCAAGGTGTCTTCCACTCCATATTCATTTGATAACGAGAATTGGGCTGTTCTTTACCTCCACTCCGGAGGAGCCGACAGCCCCCGCCCTGTCAAACTGAGGAAGAAGCCCAGCACCGGTCAGTGGTTCCTCGTTGAGATTCAGTATCTCGCAGACATCCGCCCCCCTGTCGCCACCGACAAGTGGGCCTAGGCAACTGGTTGTAAATGAAAGAGTCGGCGTCATTTCAAACCCAAAATGACGCCGACCGCATATTCAGGAGTTAGACTCTAGTCGAGGGAGTGGATGAAGAGGCCTGAGCGGAGTTTGGGCTCAAACCAGGTCGTCTTCGGAGGCATGATGTTGCCCGTGTCTGCGATGTCGATCAGCTGACCCATCGAGACAGGATAAAGGGCGAAAGCTACCTTCATCTCACCAGAATCAACCCTACGTGAAAGCTCGCCGAGCCCCCTGATTCCACCAACGAAATCAATCCTCTTATCAGTACGAAGGTCTTTGATACCGAGGATTGCATCCAGCACAAGGTTGGATAGGATGGTGACATCCAGCACCCCGATCGGGTCGGTGTCGTCATACCTTCCGGGAAGAGCCTCAAGGGAGTACCACTTGCCGTCCAGATACATGGAGAAATTGTGGAGATGGTCCGGATGGTATATCTCAGCACCCTTCTCAACAACCGTGAAATCCTTTGCCAATGCGGCCAGGAACTCCTCCGAAGAAAGGCCGTTCAAGTCCTTCACCACACGGTTGTAGTCCAGGATCTTGAGTTGGCTCTCAGGGAAGCACACCGCCATGAAGAAGTTGTACTCCTCGTCGCCAGTATGGTTCGGATTAAGGGCCCTCTTTTCCGCGCCGACACGAGCCGCGGCGGCGGTACGGTGATGACCGTCAGCGACATAGAAAGCCTCAACATCGCCACAGAACAACCTGGTAATCTGGTCGATAGTCTTGTCATCGTCAATCACCCAGAACTTGTGGCCGAAGTTGTTTTCATCGATGAAATTATATTCAGGCTCCTTCAGGACAGTCTGAGCGACAATCTTGTTCAGAATGTCGTTGTCCTTGTAGGCGAAGAAAACAGGCTCGATGTTGGCGTTTTGGATCCTGACATGGACCATTCGGTCGTCCTCCTTGTCCTTGCGGGTGAGCTCATGCTTCTTGATCTTTCCAGAAGCGTAGTCGTCCGTGTGGGCGCAGAGCACAAGGCCGTACTGGGTGCGACCCTCCATAGTCTGGGCATAGACATAATAGCATTCCTTCGGATCTCGACGAAGCCATCCAGCTGCTTGCCATGTCTTGAAGTTCTCGACAGCCTTGTCATAGACCCTCTGGTCGTGGTCTTCAAGCATAGGATCGAAATCGATCTCGGGCTTGGTGATGTGGAGAAGGGACTTCTCTCCCGCCATTTCTTTGGCTTCGGCGGAATTGAGGACGTCATACGGCGGGGCCGCGACCTCGGTGACGATATCTTTCGGCGGACGGATGGCCGCAAAGGGTTTTACTCTTACCATAACATTACTTGTTGACTTGGAAACGGGTGTTACCGGTGGCGAAGAAGTCGCAGATCTGGCGGGCGGCGGCGAGACCGGCGTTCATGTTGGCCTCGGCGGTCTGGGCACCCATCTTCTTGGGAGTGGCGAACACGCGGAGTCCGAACTTCTCGCGCAGAGCCTCGTAGTTGTCGGGCATCACATCGGTGACGTACTTGAGGTCGGGACGCTCTTCAAGAACCTTCATAAGGCCTTCCTCATCAATAACTTCCTTGCGTGCGGTGTTCACCAGGGTAGCGCCCTTGGGCATCTTTGAGATCAGGTCGTAGCCGATGCTCTTGATAGTCGAAGGCAGGGCGGGAATATGAATGGAGACATAGTCAGAAGAAGCGTAAAGCTCGTCCAGATTGAAGACAGGCTTGGCTCCTCCGGCCTCGATCTGCTCCGGAGTGAGGAACGGATCAAGGGCGAGGATGTCCATACCAAGGGCCTTAGCCTTAGCGCCGACAAGACGGCCGACATTGCCGAAAGCCTGGATACCGAGTTTCTTACCCTGGACCTCACTTCCTGTAGTCGGGGTGAACTGGGTGCGAGCCATGAATATCATCATGGCGACGGCCAGCTCGGCGACGGCGTTGGAGTTCTGTCCCGGGGTGTTCATCACCACGACATTATGGGCAGTGGCGGCGGCAAGGTCAACATTGTCGAATCCCGCGCCGGCGCGGACAACTATCTTTAGGCTCTTCGCGGCGTCAAGCACCTCAGCAGTAACCTTGTCCGAACGGATGATGAGGGCATCGACATCAGCGACAGCAGCTACCAACTCGGAGGCTTCAGCATATTTCTCAAGGGTGGCGAACTCATGGCCGGCACCTTCAACAATCTCCTTGATCCCCGCGACAGCGGCAGCGGAAAAAGGCTTTTGTGTTGCTATTAATATTTTCATATTCAACTACTTCTTAAGAGTCTCAAATGCCTTCATGCAGTCCACGAGAGCCTGTACATCCTCAAGGGTGCAGGCGTTGTAAAGGGAAGCCCTGAAGCCACCGACGGAGCGGTGACCCTTTATGCCGATCATGCCCTGCTCTTTCGCGAAGGCCATGAACTCGTCCTGGAGAGCCTCATAGCCGGGAGCCATGACGAAGCAGACGTTCATGATGGAACGATCCTCCTTGGCCGCGGTGCCGACAAACAGAGGGTTGCGGTCGATCTCACCGTAGAGGAGGTTGGCCTTCTCAGTGTCGATTTTGTGGATGGCCTCAACTCCACCGATGCCCTTGAGCCACTTCAGGGTCTCGTTCATCATGAAGATAGAGAACACGGGAGGGGTGTTGAACATGGAGAGCTTGTCAATGTGGGTGCGATAGTCAAGCATCGTGGGGATGTATCTGGAAACCCTGCCGAGGGAGTCCTTCTTGATGATGGCGAAGATCACACCGGCGGGGCCGACGTTCTTCTGGGCGCCACCGTAGATGAGATCGTATTTGGACACGTCCACCGGGCGGCTCATGATGTCGGAGCTCATGTCAGCGATGAGGGGAACAGGGCAGTCGATGTCTTCCTTGATCTCAGTGCCGTAGATGGTGTTGTTGGTCGTGATATGGAAGTAGTCGATGTCGGTCGGGATCTCGTAGCCTTTGGGAATATAAGAATAGTTCTTGTCGGCGGAGCTGGCGAGGGCATAGGCGTCGCCAATCCCCTTGGCCTCCTTAAGAGCCTTCTTGGCCCAGACTCCGGTCTCCAGATAGGCGGCCTTCTTCTCGAGATAGTTCATCGCGACATAGAGGAACTGCAGTGAGGCGCCACCGCCGAGGAAAACAACCTCGTGGGTGTCGGGAATGTGAAGGAGTTCCCTCCAGAGGGCTCGGCACTCATCCATAGTCTCATCCCACTCCTTTGTGCGGTGAGAGATGCTGAGAACAGACACTCCTGTGCCTTTGAAGTCTTTCAGAGCCTCAATGGCGTTGTCGATGGCCACCTGCGGGAGCAGGCAGGGCCCGGCGTTGAAAACATGGACCTTTTTCATTTTCGATTTCAATTATTAAGCGTTATTATAATTTCGATTAGGAATCAAAACCAAATCGGGGATAAAGATAGGCAATTTAAAACGAATAACCCAATAAATATGAAATAATTGCCATACGGACATACATTCCGCCGCCGGCCTGCTGGAAATAATAGGCGTAAGGAGTCAAATCGACATCCTCGGCGATCTCACCGACCCTGGGCAGGGGGTGCATTATCTTCATCCCTGGCCTTACTCCTTCAAGCATCGAGGCGGTCAGCCGATAGACATCCTTGACCTTCTCATATTCAGACAAATCAGGGAATCTTTCCTGCTGGACACGGGTCATGTAAAGGATGTCGCATTCGTTCAAGCCATCCTCGATCCTGGAGACTTGTTTATAGGGGATAGCGTCCTTGTCCAGCATCTCGATATATTTCCTGGGCATCTCAAGCTCCTCAGGAGCGGTGAAGGTGAATCTCGGGTTGAAATGCCTCAACGCATCCACAAGAGAGTGGACGGCGCGGCCATATTTAAGGTCACCTACCATGTTGATATCCAATCCTTCAAGCCTGCCTTGGGTCTTCCTTATGGCATAGAGGTCGAGAAGTGTCTGGCTAGGATGCTGGTTCGCTCCGTCCCCAGCATTGACCACCGGTACAGAGGCAACAGACGCGGCGATGTCGGCGGCCCCTGCCATCGGATGACGCATGACAATAAGGTCAACATAGTTGGAGACAATCTTGATCGTGTCTTCCAAAGTCTCTCCCTTTGTCTGGCTGGTGTTGCGGTTGTCAGGAAAACCGATCACCCTCGCTCCAAGCCTGTTGATGGCCGCCTCAAAAGAGAGCCTGGTCCTGGTGGACGGCTCGAAGAACAGGCAAGCCACAACCTTTCCGGAGAGGAAACTCCGCTCCCGGTCTTTTTCGAACAGAGCGGCCATATCCAGAATATGAAGTATTTCCTCCTTGCTGAAATCCTGGATTGAAATTAAACTTTTAGGCATATTATCTACTTATTACTGAATGTCTTCCACAATGAGCCCCGAGATTCCCGAGAGCCTCTTCAAGAAATCCTCCACCTGGGAGAGTCGTACCCAAGACTTGAGAGAACAGGTGGTCCCGAAGTCCTGATCCTTCTGCTTCAGATCCATGTCTTTCAGGACTTTCATCACCTTGTTCATCTCCTCGTACCCAAAATTGACATTGAACCACTTCCCAGCGATCTTGCCGACGGACCCGGCTTTGTCCAAAGCATCGGCGGTTGAGGTCTTATATGCGCGGATCAAACCAGGAATGCCCAGCTTGATCCCACCGAAATAACGCACCACCACAACCAAGGTGTCGCTTAAGCCGCGGGAGTCGATCTGCCCGAGAATCGGACGGCCGGCCGAACCGGAAGGCTCACCATCGTCATTGGCCCTGAACTTGTCGCCCAGATAGCCAAGGCGGTAGGCGTAACAGTGGTGGCGGGCATCATGGTATTTCTTCTTAAGTTCAGCCACGATGTCCTTCACTTCTTCCTCTGACTCAACGGGATAAGCTAGTGAGATGAAACGGCTGCCATTGTCTTTGAACAGTCCCTCCGCCGGAGCAGAAACACTCAGGTAGGAGTCTTTTATGATGTTGTCCGGCAGATCCATTCTCAGTCCACGAAATTAATGTTTTTCATATTATTTTGCAACGGGCAGGATTTTTTTGTATTTTTGAATAACTATTTTGGTTTTATGGTTTATCAATTCAGAGTCACTCTCAGCGGAATCAAAGGATTCTACAGGGTCTATAGGATGGATGGTGGGGCCACTCTTTACGAGTTCCACAAGCAGATGCGCGCCGACATGGAATTCCATCAGGACCAACTCATCATGTTCAAGGCGCTTGACAAGGATGGCGCCGTAGTCGCCCGATATGGGCTGTTCGACCTAGGCGCGGGAACTGTGGACAACATCTCCGTCGAGCAGACAGTGAAAAATGGAGTCACCTCTTTCTTATATTTCTATGACGTCCCCAACAAGAAAAGCGTCATTGTCACTCTCGAGTCAGAGGAGGAAGGACATGGCCCTGAGCCTGTCCTGGTAGATGTCAAAGGACCGAACCCGATCGAGTTCGAGAACGGTTATGTCGCGTTCGAGGATCTGCCTGACTCCCAGCGCCATCTCCCCGGGCAGAAGCCGGACTGGCTTTCTGAGCTCGGTTCATCCGGCGAGGACCTCAAGGATGATGACGACGAGGACGAGGATGATGACGACGAAGACGGCAAGGAGGTATTCGACGGCTCTGAGGAACTGGAATTCTAGGCCATGCCCCGCCGGCTCGTCGTGATACTAGGGCCAACGGCCGTGGGCAAGACCGATTTCAGCGTCCGTAAGGCTCTGGAATATGGCTCCCCGATAATCTCGTGCGATTCCAGGCAGATTTACAAGGAAATGTCTATTGGTACGGCAGTCCCCGACAAGGAGACTTTAGCCGCTGTTAAGCATTATTTCATCCAGACGATCCCGGTCACGACACCCTACACGGCTGGCGACTACGAGCGGGATGCCTTGGCTCTTATCGGCCGGTTGTTTGACGAGGGACATGAGACACTCATCATGACAGGAGGTTCCATGTTTTACATAGACGCCGTCTGCGAGGGTCTTGACGACTTGCCGGACGGGGACCCCACGCTCAGGGCTTCCTTGTGGGAAAGACTTGAGACAGAAGGAATTGAGAGTCTCGTAATGGACCTTCGGGAAAAAGATCCCCTGACATATTCCCGGATCGACACCAAGAACAGCCAAAGGGTGATCAGGGCGCTCGAGGTCTGTCTTGTCTCAGGCCGCCCTTTGTCATCATTCAAATCCGGCGGGAAGAAAAGGGATTTCGAGATAGAGAAGATCGGCCTTTACCGCCCACGGGAGGAACTGTATTTGAGGATAGACCGTAGGGTGCTGAAGATGATCAGCGATGGTCTTGAGGATGAAGTTAGGTCGCTACTGCCTTTCAGGGACTGTCAAGCACTCCAGACGGTAGGCTATAAAGAGATGTTCGACTATCTCGACGGTAAATATCCTCTCAATGAGGCGGTAAGGCTTATCCAGCGGAACACCAGGCACTATGCCAAGAAACAGATGACCTGGTGGAGAAGAGACGGTTCGGTCAGATGGATGGAAGCGTTTGATTGATAAAATATTTTATTATTTTTGTGTTTTAAGGTATTATCTCCGGTCATGACAAAAACAACGAAATTAGATCCCCATTGCGAAGCCATTGTCCTTGAATACAAAGACAATTTGCCGTTGCTTCAGAAGATGGAGACTGAAGTCCTCGGTAAGCTGAAAGGCATGCTCTCCGAGATAGGTCTGTTGGTCGCCGCGGTGGAGTCTCGCGTCAAGACGGAGTCATCTTTGAGGGGCAAGTTGGAGCTCAAAGGCAGCAAATATCACAGTCTCAAAGACATAACTGACATCCTCGGGTTAAGGGTAATCACTTTCTACATTGATGATGTGGACAAAGTCGCCTCGGCTGTGGAAAGGTTGTTCACCGTGGATTGGGAGAATTCGGTCGACAAACGGAAGATACTTGAGATTGACTCTTTCGGTTACCTCTCCCTTCACTATATCTGCTCGATGCCGGAATATCCCTACAGATTCGAGATCCAGATGAGAACCCTCCTCCAACATGCCTGGGCGAACCTGAATCACGACACCGGCTATAAGAGCGGAGTAGAGGTTCCACGGCAATACCTGCGCTCTATCAACCGCCTTGCGGGTATGCTGGAACTCATTGATGACGAGTTCAGCAAGATCAGGGTTGAGTTGACAGACTACCGCAGAAGGGTACAAGCCCTTGTGGCTTCTGGTAATCTGGACGAAGTTCCGCTTGATGGCGAGACTTTCCGCAGCTACCTGGAGCTGGGACCGTTCAACAGACTTAACAAGAGGATAGCGTCAGTCAACCAGGCGGAGATCCATGAGGTGCCACTCATGCCGTTCCTCCCCATATTCAAAGGCTTCGGATGCAAGACTCTCGGAGATGTGTCCAGGATTGTGAAGGAATATTCGGAAGGCGCTTTCCAGATCGCCACTTACCAGATTGGACTCACCGATCTGGACATTGTGGCCTCTTCCATAGGCCCTCAGGACCTTTGCATCGCTTATCTGCTCAAGCAAGGCAGCGGTAAGGCCGGAATAAGACTGATGTTCGATGTCCTGAATGGACAATCCGAAAGCAATGACTCTCTAGCCGAGCTATTGCTTGAGCAAGCTAAAGACCTTCCTTTTATGAATCAGTGACATGGCAAACAACCCTCTTGACACATCCCTGCTCGACAAGGCGATAATCTTCGCCGTAAAAGCCCATTCCGGAACGGAACGCAGAGGAAAGGGTTTCCCTTACATAGTCCATCCGATGGAGGCGATGGAGATTGTCGCCTCAATGACAGCCGACCAGGAGCTCCTCGCCGCGGCTGCCCTTCACGACACCGTGGAAGACACGGATGTGACCGTGGATCTGATAAGGGAGGAATTCGGGGACAGGATTGCCGACTTGGTGGCGGCCGAGAGCGACAAGATCATGGAGGGAGTCAGTGAAGAGGAGAGTTGGAGGGCCCGCAAACAAGCCGGAATAGACCTCCTCACGAAAGCAGCCCGAGATGTCAAAATCGTGGCGCTCGGAGATAAGTTATCGAATATGAGGGCGATAGCCAGGGATCATGACAAGATCGGTGACAAGATCTGGGACATGTTCCACGCCAAGGACAAAAGCGATCACGAGTGGCGTTACCGCTCGCTTCTTGAGGCTTTCCGCCCGCTTGAAGGAACAGCGGCTTTTGAAGAGTTTGAATATTTGGTGAATAAAGTATTCGGAGAAAAATAATGGAAGCGAAAAAAATATCCTTGGACGATTACATCCTGAGCGGAGGTGGCTTCAATGGTGAAAGTTACGACCACAAGACCGATCCTTCCGTGATGCTGAAATTGTATTTCCCTGGCAAGATCCAGCAACCGCTGGATGAGATGACTCTGGCGAGGAAAGTTTACGACCTCGGCATTCCGACTCCTGAACCCGGCGAGTATGTGGTGACCGAGGACGGCCGTTACGGCATTCGTTTTCAGAGAGTTTTAGGGAAAAAGTCCTATTCGAGAGCCGTCGGAGACAACCCTGAAGAAGTCGGGAATTATGCCTCGGAATTCGCTCAGATGTGCCTCCAGCTCCACTCGGTCCATGTGGACACTTCCATGTTTGAGAACGTGAAAGACAGGTACTTCCGTCTTCTTAAGGAGAATCCTTTCTTCACTTCAGAAGAGAAGGAGAGATTAGGGCGATTCATAGAAGACACCCCGGACGAGGACACCGCCATCCACGGTGACCTTCAGTTCAGCAACGCGATATTCGCCGGGGACAAGCGTTACTTTATCGACCTTGGTGATTTCTGCTACGGGAACCACCTGTTCGATGTGGGAATGGTTTACCTTTGCTGCAATCTTAGTGGCGAGGATTTCATCCAGGAGACCTTCCATATGCCCAAATTCCTGGCGAGAAAATTCTGGGAAGCCTTTGTCCCTGTTTACTTCGGCGAAAACAGCCGGATTGATGAGATCGATGAGATGATCCGTCCGTACGCCGGACTGAAGACTCTTATCGTGGAACGAGACACCAAATGCCCTATGCCTGAGTTCAGGGCGGCATTAGTTTCCGTGCTATGATATGAATAAACAGTATTCATTAAGCAAGAAGATCCTGCGGAGGGAATTTTGGACCGGCATGCTGTTGTTGGTCGTCGCCGCTGTCACATTGGAAGCAACATCTCTCGCCCAGTTCTTTTTCACCCAGAAAAGCGTGACTGAGATAGCGTCCAAACGCGCCGAAGAAAACCTTGAGAACGCCAAGGTGGACATCCTGAATATCCTCAACCAGGTCGAGACAGCGATCCACAACGACATCTGGATGGTCAGGGCCTGCCTTCCCATCAGAGACACTATCTGGAAAGTCACGGAGCATGTGGTGAAGGAGAATCCTTCGATTGTCGGATCGACAGTGGCTTTAGTGCCAGGTTATTATCCGGACAGGCCGCTGTTCTCGCCGTATTCTTTCAAAGACGTGGAGACTGGAGAGATTACCCATAAGACACTTGCCAGCGAGGGATATGACTACCCGTCCAAGCAATGGTTCATCGAAGGATTGACCCATGAGGAAGGTTTCTGGTCGGAGCCTTACCTTGACGTTGGTGGAGGGGACATAATGATGACTACCTTCTCGATGCCCGTAAGGGATTATGAGGGCAGGATAGCCGCCGTGATAACAGCTGACCTCTCTCTGGACTGGCTCAAAAGCGTTTTCGACGATGTCGTAATCTATCCCGAAGCCTTCAGCATGCTGTTCAGCCGGGAAGGACAGATTATGGTCTCCCCTGTCGAGACCCTTGTCATGCACAACACCATTCAGGAAGTGTCTAAACAGTTCACCGACACAGCCGCGATGCGGGATTTCACTGATGCGGTCCTGTCCGGCAAGAGCGGCAACCTGAAGGTACACGGAAAGAAAAGCTTCAGCCATGTCTATTTCGCTCCTATTGAGAGAACAGGGTGGTCCATGTCCATCGTGATCCCGAATGACCAGATACTTGGAGACATCCGGAAACACAATAGGATAATCATGCTGTTCCAGCTAATCGGGTTACTCATGCTAGTCCTGATTTTGCTCGCCGCTCACAGAAACCAGAAAAAATACAAAAAGCTGACCGAGAACGAGGAGAAGATGGAGCAGGAGTTGGAAATCGCCAGAGGAATACAGATGTCCATGATTCCCAAGACTTTCCCTCCTTTCCCGGAGCGTAATGACATCGATATTGCCGCCACGATTGTCCCGGCGAAGGAAGTCGGAGGGGACCTGTATGATTTCTTCATCAAAGACGAGCATCTGTATTTCTGCATTGGAGATGTAAGCGGAAAGGGCGTGCCAGCCTCTTTGGTGATGGCCATGACAAGAAGCCTTTTCCGTGCGGTGTCCTCACACGAGAAGAGTCCCCGGCACATAGTCAATGTCTTGAACGAGTCCTTGACGGACATGAATGAGAACGACTACTTCGTGACATTCTTCTGCGGGGTCCTGGACCTCTCGAACGGGCATTTGCGCTATTGCAACGCTGGCCACAACACACCATTCATCCTCACTGACTCGGTCAAGAAACTGCCTATCGTATCCAATCTTCCTCTTGGGATCGTTCCTGATTACGACTATCAGGAACAGGACACAAACATCATTTACGACGATGCCTTGTTCCTGTACACGGATGGTGTCACGGAGGCGGAGAACATCGATCATAAGCTGTTCGGAGAGAAAAGGGCTGAGACCATCCTCCATACGAGGAGATCCCCTCAGGATCATTTGAACACGATTTACGCCTCGATTGAAAAGTTTGTCGGTGAAGCGCCCCAGAGTGACGATTTGACCATGCTGTTCATTCACTTCACCAATGAATCCTTGAGAAACCCGTCACAATGGCGCCTTGTGCTCCGCAATGACATAAAGCAGATTGACAGGTTGACTGAATTCATAGATATGATCGCCCAAAAGACCGGGATTGATCCCGATCTAACCCTAAGCGTCAATCTCGCTTTGGAAGAAGCCGTCGCCAACGTGATTCAATATGCTTACCCTGAAGGCACGGAAGGTGAGATAAAGGTTGACGCATCTGCCCGCAAAGACTCCATAAGGTTCACAATATCAGATACTGGCCAGGAGTTCGACCCCACCGCGACGCCAGAAACGGACATATCTCTCGGACTGGAAGACCGTCAGATAGGCGGACTTGGCATTCATCTTGTTCGCAAAATCATGGACAGGGTCAGTTACAAGAGAGAAGACGACAAGAATATCCTTACATTGACAAAGACAATAAGAAAAAACAATGGAAGTTAAGATTGAAAAGAATGAGGACATCACAACTGTGAAGTTCAAGGGCCGCTTGGACACCCCGGCATCCCAGGAAGTAGCCGCCACACTTTTGCCTATCCAGGAAAACGCTGCCGGAACGATTATCCTGGATTGCGAGGAGTTGGAATATATTTCCAGCTCAGGCTTGAGAATTTTCCTATCCCTGCGCAAAGCCGCTGCCACAAAAGGTGGAAAGGTAATCGTCAAAAGCATCAATGCCAGCATACGTAACGTGTTCATGATGACTGGCTTCCTTAATCTGTTCGAGATCGCCTGATGCTCCTTTCCGTCTTCTCCGTAGACATCCTGTCGAAAAACCTGCTCCTCCTTGTGTCGGTGCTGGTCTTTTTCGCCATCCTGCTCACTAAGATAGGGACACGCTTCGGCATGCCTTCCCTGCTTCTTTTCCTATTGATAGGTATGCTGGCAGGAGCTGACGGTATCGGTCTTCGCTTTGAAGATTATCACCTTGCCGAGTCTATCGGGCACTTCGCCATGACCATAATCCTTTTCACAGGAGGATTGCAGACATCGCTTGAAGAGACAAAGCCAGTGATGAAGCAGGGAGGATTGTTGTCAACATTAGGAGTGTTCATCACCTCCCTCCTGACCGGATTGTTCATCTTCCTGGTGGCAAGAAATCTGGTCGGGGATGTAGGCGCGACTTTCGTGGGCTGCCTCCTGGTGGCCTCTGTGATGAGTTCAACCGATTCGGCCTCTGTGTTCTCTATCCTTAGAGGCAAGAAGATTCACCTGCGGGAGCGGATCGGAACCATGTTGGAGTTCGAGTCGGGAAGTAATGACCCGATGGCCTATGTGCTCACCATCATCATGGTCCAGATTCTCACGAGTCCCGCTAAGATGGCTTCAGGAGTTTGGGGGATGATTTGGACCGGCACATGGATACTCGCGGTACAAATCGCGGTAGGAGTAGCCGTAGGTGTCTGTGTTGGTTTCGGCGCCAAATACCTTCTTGAAAAAGTGCCGTTGCCCGGCAACTCGCTCTACTCGATACTGATCCTGAGCATTGGCTTTTTCGCGAACGGCATCGCCTTGCTTCTCTACGGTAACGGCCTGCTATCCCTCTACATAACAGCCATTATCATCAGCAATAAGGCGGACATTCCAAACAAGAAGGACGTGCTGAAGTTTTTTGACGGGATGACATGGCTGATGCAGCTGGTCATGTTCCTGATGCTCGGCCTGTTGGCAAGACCTTCGCAGATGATCCTATCCTTCGTCCCCGCCTTGCTAATAGGCTTGTTCATGGTGTTCGTCGCCAGGCCGGCAAGCGTGTTCATCTGCCTTGCCCCTTTCAAGAATATCTCGAACAAGTCCAAATTTTTCATATCGTGGGTAGGACTTAAAGGAGCCGGCCCCATATTGTTCGCATTGTACCCGGTTATCGCGGGGCTTGAGGGGGCGGACATCATGTTCAACATAGTGTTTGTCATCACCCTCCTTTCCCTTGTTGTACAAGGAATGACGCTTTCGACGATGGCGAAGAAACTTGACCTGAGTTTCGATGAGGACCCAGAGGTCGAGACCTTCGGAATGGAAATCCCGGAAGAGATGGGAATGCTCAGGGATCACACTGTCACAGAGGATGATCTTATGGGAGGGGAGACCCTTAGGGATCTCAGCCTTCCGCACGGCATCAGGGTGATGATGGTCCGGCGTGATGATCGGTTCCTGGTTCCGCATGGCAGCATGCGCCTTCAAGAAGGAGACCATCTGGTCATCATCATGGGCGAGACCGACGAAGACCTACAAAAAGACCCCGCTCCTTAGGAACGGGGTCTCTTGTTTTCCTGCGCCTTATCAGAACGGAAGGTCGTTGGTGTCGTCTTCCTCCGCGGGCATATCCTCAATAGATGGAGCCGGAGCCTGCTCAGGAATGGCGCCATAATTGGCCTGAGGAGCGGGTTGCGGCGCCGCGGGCGAAGCCACAGGGGCCTGATTCTTGGGGGTAATACGCCAGACACGCACATCATTGTACCACCGTCCGTTGTATTCCCTGGCTCTGAGGTTGAATGACACCTTAACCTCGTCACCCACCTGGTATCTGTCCAATTCGGCCACCTTTTCGTTGCCAAAAGCAGTGAAGCAGACATCTGCGGGGAAATTCCCGTCCTGGTACTCAAGGATGAAATCCTGCTTGACCCAGGAGCCCCTCGCGCTCTGCCCGCTCTGCTTGGCCTCCTTGCGGGTGATCTTGCCTTCTAATTCTAAAGCTGGCATCGGATTACTCAGTTACGGGCTCAACGTAAGGCTTGATGGAATCCAAGGTGATGTCGAACACCAGCGGAGTGTTAGGCTCAATGGCATTGGAGCCACGCTCGCCATAACCAAGCTCAGCGGGGACATAAAGGGTGGCCTTGCCGCCCTCGCCAAGGAGCTGGAGACCCTCGGTCCAACCAGGGATGACCCTGTTGAGAGTCAACATGACAGGATCTTCACCTTCCGGAACTTCCTCAATCACAGTACCATCCTTCAAGGAAAGCTTGTAGTGTACATAGACAGTGTCCTGAGGACCGGGCTTGACGTCACTACCGGGCTCTTTGATAAGATAGCAAAGACCAGACTCGGAAGACTCGACACCAGGCATCTTCTTGACCTCGTCGAAGTATTTGGCCTGCTCAGCCTTGTTGATCGCTCCCGTGTAAGCGGCCCTCTTCTCAATGAAGGACTGCATCGCCATGTTCATAACCTCAGGATTGATCTTGAACTGCTTGACGAAGTTGGAGTCACGCTGGTTTCCTTTAGAGTTGACGAAATCATCGATACCCTTCTTGATCTCCGTGAAATTGAGGTCACCGAGATTGTAGCCCTTGATGAAGGAACCGAAATTGATTCCGACGAGATAGCTGATAGTGTCGATCTCACCCTTGGTAGGGACAAGGTCCTTGGCCACACCAGCGGGCTTGCTGGAGTTACATGCGACGACTGAGAAAATGACAGCCGCGACCGCGAAATACTTTAATGCTTTCATTTTGTGTATATTGTTACTTGTACTTAAAAAACTTATCTATTGGACGCAAAGTGTGCCAAAAGCCCCGCGAATATCGCAAAAATAATTGACATTAGCACCATTAATGACGATTTGGCTTGCCTATTAAGAAAACTTTGACTATATTTAGAAGAAAACCACATAGGACATGGAGATCGATTCCGCCATACTCAATTCGAAACTGAAAACCTTCTTTGGTTACGACTCTTTCAAGGGGGATCAAGAGGCCATTATCCGCAACCTGATTGAGGGCAAGGACACATTCGTGCTAATGCCCACAGGTGGAGGAAAGTCTCTTTGCTTCCAGCTGCCTGCCCTTGTGATGCCAGGGACAGCGATTGTCATATCGCCCCTGATCGCCCTGATGAAGAACCAGGTCGATGTCATCAGAGGGTTCGAGGAGGAGCAACTCGGCATCGCCCATTTCCTCAATTCTTCCCTCGGAAAGGCTCAGATACAAGAGGTTAAGAATGATGTGCTCTCCGGTGTGACCAAGTTGCTCTATGTGGCTCCGGAGTCTCTTACCAAAGATGAGAACATCGAGCTCCTGAAGGACGTGCATATCTCATTCTATGCCGTTGACGAGGCTCACTGCATTTCCGAGTGGGGACATGATTTCCGGCCGGAATACCGCCGTATCAGGGACATGATCCAGACTATCGGAAGGGCTCCGGTGATAGCCCTTACCGCGACAGCCACCCCTAAAGTCCAGAGCGACATCCAGAAGAACCTCGGCATCATGGACGCCACGGTGTTCAAATCGTCGTTCAACCGGCCGAACTTGTATTACGAGGTGCGTGATAAAGTCAACGCCGAGAAAGACATCATCCGCTACATCCACCAGCATCCAGGCAAGTCGGGAATAATCTACTGCCTTAGCAGGAAGAAAGTGGAAGAGACTTCCAACCTATTGAATATCAACGGTATCAAGGCCCTGCCCTACCATGCCGGACTGGATGCCAAGACAAGGGCTGAGAACCAGGACCGGTTCCTCATGGAAGATGTTGATGTGATCGTGGCCACCATCGCTTTCGGTATGGGAATCGACAAGCCGGATGTGAGATTCGTGATCCACTACGACATCCCTAAGAGCATTGAAGGTTATTACCAGGAGACTGGCAGGGCCGGCAGAGACGGCGAGGGGGCCGACTGCATCACCTACTACAGTTATAAAGATATTCAGAAACTGGAGAAGTTCATGCTCGGGAAGCCTATTTCCGAGCAAGAGATAGGCAGGCAACTGCTGATGGAGACGGTGGCTTACGCCGAGACTAGCCAATGCCGCAGGAAGATGCTGCTCAACTACTTCGGCGAAGACTATCCGAAAGACAATTGCGGTGTCTGCGACAACTGCCTCCACCCCAAGCCGACATTTGACGGACGCAAGGAGATGCAGCTTGTCATAAGGCTGATCAAGTCACTTCCCGAACACTTCAAGATCGAGCATTTGGCCATGGTGCTCTCCGGACAAGCTAACGCGATGGTCAAGTCCTATCAGCACGACACTCTCCCCCTGTTTGGGGAAGGCAAAAACCATAGCGACCGTTTCTGGAGCGCCGCCATCCATCAAGGATTGCTTCTCCACCTGCTCGGCAAGGAGATCGAATCATACGGAAGGATCTATGTGACAGAGAAGGGTGAAGAGTTTTACACGGACCCGTGGGAGATCCGCCTTGTGGAAGAGAAGGTGCTCACTAAGAAAGAAGTAGAGGAAGATGAGGAAGATGCCGCTGCCGACAAAGCAGCGATGCGGGGAGGCGGAGGAGACCCTGTCTTGCTGTCTATGCTCAAGAACCTCAGAAAGGACATGTCCAAGCGGCTCAACCTCCAACCTTGGATCATATTCGGAGATCCAGCCCTGGAAGACATGTCCATCATATACCCCATCTCCTTCAATGAACTGCACAGTTGTCAAGGAGTTGGTGAGGGCAAGGCCAGGAAATACGGCAAGGAGTTCATCGACCTCATCAAGGCCTATGTGGAAGAGAATGACATCACAAGGCCAGCCGAATTCATAGTCAAATCAGCCCCTGCAAGATCAGCCGACAAGATCTACATAATCCAGAGCGTGGACCGCAAGCTTGCCCTCGAGGACATCGCTGCGGCAAGGGGCATGGAGATGGAAAAACTGATCGAAGACATTGAGGGAATAGTCTCGACCGGGACAAAACTGGACCTCAACTACTACATCCAGCAAGAGATCGATGAAGACATCGTGGACGACATCTTCGATTATTTCAAAAACGAGGCGACATCCGACTCAGTTGAAGAGGCGAAACAGGCGCTCGGACCTGACTATGAAGAGATGGAGATCCGGCTTGTCAGGCTGAAATTCCTTTGCGAAGTGGCTTCGTAAGCCTCAGATAGTCACCATCTTGAGCTTCCGGTTCTCGAAATGCCCAAGCCTGCGGAAGCCGAACATCTTGATGTACTGTGCGAAATAGTCGAACTTGAATCCCACCTGCTCTGCCTTGTGGGAATCCGACCCTAGGCAGATTATGTCTCCGCCAAGCTCCATGTAACGGATCAATATGTCACGGTCAAGTTGGGGGGTCCTCAAGCCGTACTGCCTGTAAGTCTTCGTGTTAACCTCCAGACCTTTCCCATTCTCTATCAAATACTTCAGTATCTCATCAATCAATCCGGGGAAATCCCTGTAAAGGATGCTTTCCTTAGGATAGGGAGCATAGCGGACAACGTAATCGAAGTGTCCCATTATGTCGAAATCTCCAAGACGCTTCATCTCTTTCAAAAGAGTCTCGAGATAACGCCCATATGCCTCCTTCCAATTCTTGCCTTTATAATAAGGGCCGAAATACGGATCCGTGTCCTCTAGGTAATGCACCGAGGCTATGACCTGGTCGAACTGGCGGGCAGAGACAAAATTGCGGTTCAACTCCCTACAATCCTCATAGAGGCCTATCTCCACTCCTTTAAGCACCTTGAACTTCTTCGCGGGACGCCCGAAAGCCCCATCCGCCACGAGCGCCGACACGCGGTCAATCTCCGCTTGCTGGGCGGCGGCATCGAAAACCTCGCACACGATGGGCTCGAAATCCGCCTTCATTTTCGGGACGAAATAGTCGCAGTGGTCCGTGAAACATATTCCTCCGAAGCCTTTATCGATCGCCGCCTGTACGCTCTTCCCGACGGTGGTCCCTCCCCCATCGAAAGAAAATTGACTATGATTGTGAGTGTCGAAAAACATATTACGAATATAGCTATTTTTTATTAATTTTGTGTTTATGATTACTCTCGGATACAAAACCAAATTTGACAGCATCACTAGGGCGGCCGCCGCTATAGGAATCGGCCTCGTGATGGTCTTCGGGGGCAATGCCCCGACTAACGTGGTAAAAATCATAGCCATCCTGCTCGTTCTCGCTGGTGTGGCTTCGTTGATCTATGGGCTCATCAAGAGCAAGGAAAACGGTGTCTATCAGCTACTTCTGGTCAATGCGGGATTGGATCTGGCGCTTGGTCTGCTGCTGTTCTTCAACCCGCAGTGGATAGTCGGGGTGATTGTCTATGCGATAGGCATTATCCTGATCTTGTTGGGAGGCCTTCAGTTGCTTGTGCTTGCTGGAGCGATGAGTCTCCTCGGAGCGGGATTCTCTTCCTTGATTCTGTCCATATGCGCCATTGTCGGAGGAGCGTTCCTTCTTTTTAATCCATTCGCTATCAATGTGATGAGCGTCATCGCTGGCTGTTTTCTCCTCGTGTATGGAGTCGCGGAGATCATCTCCATGTTCAAGATGAGCAAAGCCAAAGAGGAGTTTGAGATCAGACGCACGGCCGCGGCAACCAACCCTAACGCGCCGGAAATCGGGACTTCCGACCTGACCGACGCCAAGGAGGTAAGCTACGAGAAAGTAGATGAGCAGGAATACCAGGAAGACTTGGACTAGACAATGATTCCACAGGACACGATACAGAAAATCCTCGACACCGCACGGATCGAGGAAGTGGTGGCGGACTTCGTCTCCCTGCGCAAGCGGGGAGCCGATTGGTGGGGTTGTTGTCCTTTCCACAATGAGAAGACCCCTTCTTTCCATGTCGTCCCCGCCAGGGGAATATATTATTGCTTCGGTTGCCACAAAGGCGGATCCGCCGTGGGTTTCGTCATGGACCACGAGCACATGTCCTACCCGGACGCTCTCCGCTATCTGGCCAAGAAATATAACATCGAGGTGGTTGAGGAAGAGGAAAGCGCCGAGGATCTTGCGGCCCGCCAAAGGAATGAGAGCCTTTATCTCGTGTCCGAATTCGCTGAGAACTTCTTCCAGAAACAACTCGAGGGCGGAGAAGGCAAAGCGGTGGGGCTCAACTATTTCCACACAAGGGGCCTGGAAGATGAGACCATTCGCAAATATGGTCTGGGATGGGCTCCGTCCGACCGGCACTCATTCACCGATGCCGCGAAGGAGAAGGGGTACAAGGATGAATATCTCCTGGAGACAGGCCTCTGCGCCAAGTACGATGACAAGCCAGAGCTACATGATAGGTTTGTGGAGAGGGTCACCTTCCCCATCCATTCGGTAAGCGGCAGGATTATCGCTTTCGGCGCCAGGACACTGAAGGCAAAAGAGGAAGGAAGACCATACGCGAAATATGTCAACTCAAAGGAGAGCGCCATATATGTCAAGAACCAGTCCCTGTACGGAATATGGTTCGCGAAAAACGACATGGCCAAGAACGACAAGTGTTTCCTTGTTGAAGGCTACCTCGATGTGCTTTCCATGCACCAGCTCGGAATCACCAATGTGGTGGCTTCCAGCGGCACCGCATTGACTGAAGGGCAGATACGGCTGATCAGAAGATTCACCCGCAACGTCACGATAATGTACGACGGAGACGAGGCCGGTGTGAAAGCCGCTTTGAGGGGAATAGACATGTTCCTGAAAGAGGGCTTAGATGTCAAGGTCATATTGATTCCCGATGGGGACGATCCGGACTCATATGCTAGGAAGCACACTCTTGAGGAGGTGGAGGATTTCATATCCAGGAATGAGAAGGACTTCGTGGACTTCAAGGGGTCTCTGCTGATGCGGGACGCGGGGAACGACCCTCTTAAACGCGCTTCTGTCATCAATGACATTGCGGACACAATCGCGGTTATTCCTGACGCGATCAAGAGGGAGACTTATATTGATTTCATGAGTAGGAAGTTCGACATCCGTCGGGCTGCTCTTGAAGAGCGAGTCAGTGCCACCAGGGCGAAGTTTCTCTCGTCCGGTGAAGCCTTGGCCGGACGGCCGTCCGGGCCCGGCCGCGTCCATTCTCGCTCCGCCCTTCGACAAGCTCAGGACGGCGCTGCGGCTGAGTACGGCCTAAGCCCGGAGGCCGCTCCGGCCGTATCAGAACTTTCGCGTGGCCAGGAGAGTCGTCCGGCAAATGATGACTTATCCACTTTGGAAGAGAATCCGATAATGGCTAGAGCGGAGCGGGATCTGCTGAACTTCATCCTCGCCAACGGCACCACCCTCCTTGAGTTCCAAAGCGACTCGGAATTCTATTCCGGAGACGGAGAAGAATCACTGACTGTTTTTGAATTCATCCGGCAAGCCCTTGATGCTGACGGTATCGAGTTCGCCAACTCTGTCTATAAAAAGACCTACGAATCCTATTCGGACGCCTATGATGAGGGGCTTTCTCAAGACGAGATTGTCAAGCGACTGCTGGACGGAGCGGACAGGGCCATCGCTTTTGTCGCGGCCCAGCTCTCGACTGACGAACGCTATGATTTGACTATCAAGGGTTTACGAGACGCTATGATGTCCAAGGGCTCATGGCTTACCAAGTATGTTCCCAAGTCGATCCTTGTCTTTCATGCCTGCCGGCTCGAAGACACGGAGCGCTCCCTGAAAGAGGAGCTCAAGAAAGCCCAAACCATCCAAGACCAAGACCGTGAAGTGGAGATTATGCGGAAGCTAGTCACCATCCGCAAAGCCATCAAAACCGTCAAAGTCCGCCTAGGAAGGGAGAAATAGCATCAAAACCTGAACGACAGGCCGGCGGTCATGGAGAAGAACCAGCGGAGGGGCTTGTCTGAAACGGTCACATTCACATCACACGTTCCGCCTTCCTGTTGAAAGGTCTCGGTGTGGGAGATATAGTTTCTGGTGAGGTTGTAATGGACAGCGGGACTGAGCTTAAGGTCAAAACGCCAGATCCTGTAATTGGCGCATGCCCCTGCGTCCAGAGTCATTAAAAAGTCCCCCTTTTTCTCAGTCCAGGAGTTCTGTTGATATGAGGTGCCGGATCCCCAATAAGCCGTCTCCACATTGGAGTTCTCCCCAAAAACCAGCCCCGGGGTAACTCCGGCGAAGAACTCGGCCTGGCTGAACAAGTTGGCGACGAATGCGGCAAGGGCTCCCCGCAGCGGATTGGAATATCCCATAATCGCCTCATAACCAAGAGTTTCTCCTGCTGCGATAGCACCACTCCTCACCCGTCCGTTTGTGCTTCTGGCCGGAGTGCGGTAAGAGAAAGCCACAGGAATCCCGAAAGAATTATCCACCTCAGCGACACGTGGAACGAATTGGAGTCCTGTCCGGAAACCCAGTCCGGAGGAATTGAAATGACCATATGTGACGCCGTACACGACATCAGACCCTTGTCCCTTGTACATAGGCACATAGGCTCCGGCATAGAAGCCAAAGTCTTCGGAAAGGTTATCCAAGTTCCGGGATTTGTTCTGGGCGGACACGCAGACAGACAAAAGGACCAACGCTAAAGCCGCCAATGATATACGATATTTCATTCCATATTCATAAATTACGGTCTCAAAACCCTGCAAATAACATTCCTTGCGGAACATACCGAGGAATTTGCTAACTTTGCGAGTCTATACATCAATGTTTATGGAGAAGAATTTCAAGAGAACGCTTGTGACCTGCGCATTGCCATACGCCAACGGCCCCGTGCATATCGGCCATTTGGCCGGAGTCTATGTGCCTGCCGACATATTCGTGAGATACAAGAGGATGAAGGGCGAGGATGTCCTGTTCATCTGCGGCTCAGACGAGCATGGTGTGCCTATCACCATCAAGGCTAGGGCCAACGGAGTGACCCCGCAGGACATCGTAGACAAATACCACGGCATCATCAAGGACTCATTCATGAGGCTGGGAATCAATTTCGACATATATTCCCGCACCACCTCCAAGGTCCATCACAAGAACGCCTCGGAGTTCTTCCGCGAGCTCTACGACAAGGGCAAGTTCATCACCAAGGAAAGCGAGCAGTACTATGACCCGGAGGCCAAAACCTTCCTGGCTGACAGGTACATCGTCGGCACATGCCCCAAATGCGGCAACCCGAACGCCTATGGCGACCAGTGCGAGAAGTGCGGAAGCACCCTCAGCCCTGAGGAGCTCCTCAACCCGAAGTCCAAACTCAGCGGCGCCGAGCCGATAAAGAAGAAGACCACCCACTGGTATCTTCCTCTGGATCAGTACGAGCCTTGGCTCCGGGAATGGATTCTCGAGAACCACAAGGAGTGGAGGTCCAATGTCTATGGCCAGTGCAAGTCATGGTTGGACGGCGGGCTTCAGCCGAGGGCTGTCAGCCGCGATCTCGACTGGGGCGTCCCCGTTCCCGTCGAGGGAGCCGAGGGCAAGGTGCTCTATGTCTGGTTCGATGCTCCGATAGGCTATATATCTAACACTCAGGAGCTTCTGCCGCAGAGTTGGGAGAAATGGTGGAAGGATGAAGACACCCGCCTTATCCATTTCATCGGCAAGGACAACATCGTCTTCCATTGCATCGTCTTCCCTTCGATGCTGAAGGCCCGCGAGAACTACATCCTTCCGGACAATGTCCCTTCCAACGAGTTCCTCAACCTTGAGAGCGACAAGATCTCGACCTCCCGCAACTGGGCTGTTTGGCTCAATGAATATGTCGACGATTTCCCCGGACAGGAGGACACGCTCCGCTACGTTCTCTGCGCAAATGCTCCCGAGACCAAGGATAACGACTTCACTTGGAAAGACTTCCAGCAAAGGAACAACAGCGAGCTTGTGGCGATATTCGGCAATTTCGTGAACAGGGCGGTCGTCTTGACCCAGAAATATTTCGGAGGAAAGGTGCCGGCGAACCTGAAGCCGGAAGCCATTGACGCTGAGACACTAGCGCAGATCCCCGAACTTCGCCGCAGCCTCGAGGCCAACCTCGAAGGATTCCATTTCCGCGAGGCCTTGAAAGACGCTATGAACATAGCCCGCATCGGCAACAAGTACATCTCCGACACCGAGCCTTGGAAAGTCGCCAAGACTGACATGGACAGGACCGCATCGATCCTCTACACTTCGCTTCAAATTTGCGCCAACCTCGCTATCGCATTCGAGCCGTTCACTCCGTTCTCAGCGGAGAAGCTCAGAGGAATCCTTAAGGTAGGGTTGGATGCCGGCTTCGACCATCGCGCCGGCGAAGGTGAGCCGACGGTGAACTTCTTCAAGCCCGGAGAGTGCCGCGCACTGCATACGGCCGGACAGCCAGCTATCGATGCGACAAGCGCAACCGATGGCTCGCTGCGCTCCGCGCCCTATCCGGGTAAATGCTCGCCATCAGTCGCCTTGTCGCATACCATATTGACTTGGGACGATTTGGGTCGAGGGGACATCCTGCCGATCGGACATGAGCTTGGAGAGGCGGTCCTGCTGTTCAGCAAGATCGAGGACAGCGTTATCGACGCCCAGATCGCCAAACTGAACGCCACCAAGGAAGCCAACGAGGCCGCCGCAAAGGCCGCCGAGGCCAAGGAAGCCGCCCACAAGGTCGAGCCTCAGAAGCCCGAGGTCACCTTCGAGGACTTCGGAACCATGGACATCCGCACCGCCACAGTCCTTGAGGCTGAGCGAGTTCCGAAGACAGACAAACTCCTCAAACTCACCATCGACACCGGCATCGACAAACGTACCATCGTTTCGGGGATAGCTGAATACTACTCCCCCGAGGACATGCTCGGGAAGCAGATCTGCATCCTCGCCAACCTGAAACCCAGGATGATCCGCGGGATTGAGTCCAAAGGCATGATCCTGATGGCCAAGCAGCCTGACGGCAAGATGAGACTTGTAAGCCCCGCTGAAGGGATCTCCAACGGGGCCGTAGTAGGGTGATTCAATCAATCAATTGCCTCCTTTCTCTGAATACTCGGTACGGTATTCTGATAGTTTTTTATCACTCATTCTCTTGTAAGTAGAGTAACCATATGTCAATTTGGGCTCCTTGTCAAATCCAAGAAAAGCATAACCCAAAAACTCCACACAAGAGAATCTGTCACCTGAGACCTTTACAATCACCATTTTCTCACCTTTTTCAGGGACAACTGCCGAATCCTCATACCTGTAGGGAATTATGGAGCACCTATCGGGGTTTTGAAGATCAGCCATGACTGAATAGAATTTAGTTAGTAACGATTCATCAAAGTAGTAAGCCGCAGGGCCTCCCCCATCTCGTGGCCAATATGAGCTTTTAGAAAGAGAACCATCGTCAAGAATCTCTTTCGTGTCCACACATTCCCATCCGCTTCCTACAATCTTGGAAGAGAACGTCTTCCATGAAACTCCAGAACCAGAAACCCTAACATCTGACCCAGACACTTCAAAGTCAACCCATCCCGGCGAAAGCATTTCTTCGGAGCATCCAATAGCGATGAACGAAAAAGCGATAAATAGCATAATCCTTTTCATACCTTGTGTTTTTACTTCATTAACGCATAAAATGCTGAATCACGTCATTAGTGCCTGTTATTTTTTCGATTTATTTGACGTGATTCTTGTATTTTCACGTTAACGTTATGAGGAAGCATAATGACTGAGAGGAATTATCCGTCAGATCTGGAAATCAAGGAGGTTTATAAAAAAGACAATAAGGAAGGTTTCCGTCTGATGTATCATAAGTATGCCGAAAGGCTATATGCTGTCTGCCGAAGGTATTCGGGAGGCGAAGCTTGGGCTATGGATTATTTCCAAGAGGCGATATTGAGGATTAATTCCAAGATAAACTCCAGCTATAATTACAATGGTGAAGGATCTCTATTCCGATGGATGAGTACCGTGACGGTTAATCGAATACTTGACAATCTTCGTAAGCAAAACAAGCTTAAGGAAATCAGACTGGAGGACACCGGAATAGACATGAGCGAAGATGTCATTGATGTTCCTGAAGACATTCCTCTGGAAGATATTCTGAAGATGGTGGAAGAACTCTCACCTGCCAAAAGGACGGTGTTCAACCTCTTCATCGATGGTTTCTCTTATAAAGAAATAGCTCAGATTCTTAGAATTACAGAATATGGAGCGTCATCGACAATGTCAAAGGCCAGGAAAGAATTATCAATGAAGATTGATGAATATTATAGAACAAAATGACATGAGTGATTGGATTGACATATTCAAGGAAAGACTTCACTACGCATCGTCGCCACTCCCAGATGATGAATTGGAAGTACTTGAAAAGATGATTCATAGGCGGAAACTGGCACGACGTGCTGCATGGTATATAGGAGCGGCCGCCGCTTCGTTTGTTATTGGTTTCTATTTTATAAAAGACCGGGACAATTCAATACAAGAAAACTATTCAATACAGGATAACTATACACCGTCTCTATTTTTGGCAGACGGCATTCCTTCTGAAGAAAGTGAATGCCAAGAGAACAAGCCAGACATCATTCCTTTATTCGAAAAAAAAGACATAGAAGAGACAATCCAAGAGGATAACCACCAGACAGAATCCATTGATCTTAAATTAGTTCCGGAAGAGAACACGACACCCTCGGGAAACAGTGACAGCCAGGGCCACCAATACTCGGGGGATTTCGCATTTGAACAACCAGAGAACATTCCCGGAAACAAACGGAACTGGGCATTGGGCTTTTCATTTAGGGGTCTAAACACTTCATTTGGCAATCAATTGCTAGATGGGATCCCCAATCTTCAATCCGAGCCTATTTCTTATCACCATTATTCTCCTTTATCTGTCGGAATATCAATACAGCTCAAGATTAATAAATCATTATTCCTTTCATCAGGGATAGACTATATGTACTGCCATTCGAGGGTTTCATACTCTGAGATGATCTCAAATATTCAGGACGCCCATTACTTAAGGATTCCCTTGCTACTGAACACACAGCTATTCCAGGGGCGAGACTTTTCTTTCTATGTCGGAGCGGGAATGGAAGCATCCAAGTTGTTATATGCCAAGGAAGGAGGAGTCAGATTAAAAGATGATAACATCTATTGTTCCGCAACCGCTCTCGCGGGGTTTAGGTACAATGTGACACCAGATGTAGGGATAACTCTAGAGCCGATTTATTCCCACACCTTCCTTCCAATAGAAAAGCCTGTCCTAACCACATTGACAGACAAGCCGGATCTTTTTTCAATCAGAATTGGCCTAAGCTTTGATTTAAACTAGAGAGGCCTTCGAAAGCTCGGGAGGAGTGGAGACGGATTAATCTTGATTATCAGGCCATTAAATAATATGCCATCGTCGATTACGACGATGGCATATCACTTAATCTACTGTGAATCAACACGTAAGTGTCTCCGACCTATTTCTTGATTAGGGACTTCATATAGTCATAGAACTCGGGATCTTCGCCAACGATGGTCTTGTTGATGGTACCGTCAGGATTGAGGATGAGCTTGGTGGGATAGCCCTGGATGGCGTAGATGACGGCCAGGTCAGCGACCCCCTCACCAGGGTTGTAGACATGGAGCCAAGGAAGCTCATGATCCACGATAGCTTTCTTCCAGACTTCCTCAGTGTCGCCACAATCGATGCTCAAGATCTCGATCTTGCCCTTGGCATCCTTGTAGA
>OMQO01000009.1 GCA_900313275.1 uncultured Bacteroidales bacterium | reverse complement strand
GAGTGGCTTTGAAAGCCTCGTTCTTGAAGTCACCTTTGACCAAGAATTTCTTCTCTATTTCCTGTGCCATAATCTTATTCGTTAGCTAATGGTTTATCTATCATACCGATGACCCTCTTGATGGCCTGGAGGTAGTTTATGTTCTCGACTCCCTCGAGACCGACATCAGCGATGGTCTTCTTAATGTCCTCAATCTCAGTTGATTCCGAGTTAATAGTCACGACCTTCGCTCCGTTGATCAGGACATTGCCCACCTCACAGATGGTGTCGTTGACCATATAGCCGAAGCGCTGCTTGTGGACTCTGACAGCGGCGAGATCCGGGCAAGCCTTGACCATGGCGATGAATTCCTCGTAGGTGTAAGTGTCCTTGTCAAGGGCGGGCATATCCACCATGAAAGCAGGGAAAACCTCTTTCTCCAAGACCTCTTTCGAGATAGGGAACTCACCTTTCATCAGCGGGTTCCACTGCTCTAGCCCGTCAACGGTCTGGACATATGTCTTGATGTCCATCTTGCCGTTACGGATCTTGGTGTTATTGATGTCGTTCTTGGCCGAGATGATGTAGATCTCATCGCTCTCCCTCTCCCAGACTTTCTCAGGCACGGGGACTGAGAGACGGGCCATTCTCTTGTGCTGCTCGCAGAAGCACTGACCAAAACTGCGGAATTCAAAGCGAGGTTTGCTTTGCTCGCCGATTTTAAGTTCTGCCATATTAAAAATATTTTAAGAGTTTATTCGTTTTTCACATAATCATCAGCAACTGCATCTGTTGAGTTGATGGCCCCCGGAGTAGTCTTATCTGTACGCATCCATTTTCCAGTGCCATCTGGAACACGACTCCACGAACCATCGAAAGCAGTAATTGAAGCGCCCCATTTACCTGAATCATCCTTATCGCCTCGTTGGAAAACGTCGATTTTATTACCTTTATTGTCGAACAGTTCAAGAATAACACTTTTCTTTGCAGAGAATCCACTCTTGAAGCCTTTGGTTAGATCGGTATCCTCTTTCTTGGTCTTTGCACCCATTATGACAAAACAACCTTTTGCTGGAACAATGTGGCCATCAAGACCGGTCCATGTTAGTTCTTCATCTTTATTAATGGTAACTCCTGTCAATTTTATAGGAAAATCACTACCGTTGTAAAGCTCGATAAACTTCTCATCATCCGATCCTTTATTAGCGCCATATACCTCATTAAGTTTGAGTTTGCTCCAATCGGGGGCGGGATCACCGACCTTATAAGTGAATTTGTCGGAGGTGGTGGTGAAGCCGGCCTCGTTGGTGACAGTGACAGTGAACGAAACATCTGTTCCGTCAGGCATGGCCGGAATAGTTGCGGTGAACTGACCTCCCGATCCGTTCATGGGGACGTTGTTCCCATTGTAGGTGAGTGTGGCGGAGGTGACGGCCTGGAGACCGCTCACGTTCGCTGTCACATTGATAGGGGTAATGGAGGTAGGAGCCTCAGGGGCGAAGACCACTTTGTCGATGCTTGAGGGACCCTCGTACATCTTGTCCTCCACGCATCCGGAAAGAGCGACAAGAGCTGCTGCGAATAATAGTATCTTTTTCATATCGTATTGTCTTTAAGTGGTTTAGAAGTCAATCTCGAAACGGAAGGCGACCATGTGATAGTCAACACCGGCCTTTCCTGTAGCAGTGGCGACTTTAGTGAAGTCCTTGGTAGGTTTGCCGTTGGAGTCAAGTCCGACATTGAGCTTGCCCTTTCCGGTAGCGTAGCGGTCATTGTTGTTGAACTGGTAGTTGAGCTGCATCTTGACGTTCTCGTTCACCCAATAGTTGAGACCAAGGGTGTAAGCCTCGGAAGCTCCACCAAAGACATTTCCGAAGTTGAGATTGCAGGTCTCATAACGGGCGCAAAGCTCGACATCTCCCCATTCATGAGCGCGTTCCACCTTTGTGTATTTGCCTCCATTGGAGTCATAGCGCTGCTTGCCGCCAAAGAGCAGGTAGCCAGCCTGCGCGTACCAACCATTGAAGTTCTTTGTCTCAGGATCAGCGGCGTCCGGTTTGAAGTGGACATTATCACCGATATAAGCGGCCTCGTAGCGAAGACCTCCCCAGTGGCCGGCGAGCTCGACTGTCCAGAGATTGTTGTGGTCAAAACCAGGTAAGTTATTGGTATCAAGGTACTTCTTGCGGTTGATACTTGTGGAGTTACGTGCGCTGGCACGGTAAGTTCCCCACTCGCCAGTCGCCATGTCGGTCGTAGTGGTCCTGTAGGAATATGCCGCGCCAATGTGGAGGCTGGCGTTGTCCAGCTTGTACAAAGGACGGACAACGAGCTTGGTCGTCCAGGCGTAACCTGAATTACGTCCGAAGTCCTTGTTGTTGTCGGCGACATTGGTCCATTCCTCCTGTCCAGCGATTACCTGGGAGAAAAGGCCAGTTGAGAACCAAAGCCAGTTCTTGGCATACTTGGCATTGATTCCGATATGACGGGAAGGAGTCAAAGCGGAGCAGACCATCGGACGCTCCATGAACTGGAGGTAACGGGAGGTGGTGTTCCTCTGAATCGAGAAATTCTCCTTGAAGTTACCGACCTGGAGATCCAGGTTCGGAACACCTGTGTAACGGACGATAGCGTCTTTCAGCTCGGCAAGTCCGTTGGCGAGATCCATGTCGAACTCTCCGTACCATTTCTCGTCAATCTGTCCTTTGACAGCGAAACGCGCGCGACGGATCTGAGCGCCATTTCCAATGGGATCGGCATATTCGGGAGCACCGAAGAACACTGCCGCATCGGCTTGCGCGCGGATGTCAAACCAAAGTTTGTAACCGCTTGTGGGAGACTCGAGCACAAGGATTCCATCTTGGGCCTCGACATCAAGCCTGTCGGATTTTACCTGCACGCCATACTGGTTGTACTTGGCGTTCTTTTGGGCGAGGGCCGCCGGCACCGCCAGCAGCAACAACGCGATTATGAAAGGTATTTTACGCATAATTGTTTGGATAAGAATTATACTAGATAGATTTTATGAATTTTATAAGATTGTCACTACGTGTCAGCCCGAGTTTGGCGCGGAGCCGGTAACGGTTGATCTCTACGCTCTTGGGGGCTATATTCATTAAAGAGGCTATGTATTTGGAAGAGAAGCCCTGGCGAAGCAGGTTGGCGAGCTTGCGCTCATTCTCGGTGAGGTTCGGAAACGCTTCGGCAAGCCTTCTGTTGAAGTCTCTGTGAAGAACCTCGCTGCGGGCATAGAAGTCGTTTATCTCGCTTGTGAAGTACATTCTTTCCCTGAGTGAAGACAGCAACTCATCAGTCATCTTGTCTTTCTCGGGCCCGTCAGGCATAGATCTTACGGTCTTAAGGTCATCATAGATCTTCTCCATGAATTTTTTCTGGTCACCGATGCCTAACGCGAAGTCCACCAGCTCCTTCCGTTTTCCGTCCAGCTTGTCCAAGAGGTCTTTTTCAGTCATCTCGGCCTTCACTTCCAGAGCTGACAAGGTTTTTTGGGTGGAATATGCCTGCCTTTCCCTTGACAGGATAATACCTTTCTGGATGTCCCTGTCGCCTTCGAAGCGCAGCAGGAGAAAACCGATTCCGGAAAGAAGGAACAAAGTGATAATGAATGCGGTACCTATCCAGGAACCATTGGCTACCCTGGCCAGGCAAAAAGCTGATATCAGCCCCAGAAGGGGAGAGATTATAGTTGCGGCGGCTGATGTGGTTATGTCACGCCCCTCAACCAGTGCCCTGCCTCGGCTCACACTTATTCCCGCCAATGCCGCAATGTACAATGTCCCAGCAGGTAGAGCCGTGGCCTTTAACCCAATTCTTCCCGGCAAATCGCTTGAAAAGAAGACGAGTGTCAACACCATCGCAACCAGGGCCGCCAAGACTGATTGAGAATTAATATCCAGCTCAGTATCAGCTATATCCCATTTCTTTTGGCAGACGCTTTTTCTTATGAATGGATAGACGACCACCACGCTTCCAACCACTATTCCGGCTTTTGCCAGCATGGGTATGTCGGTCGCTTTTGGAAGGAAGGTCAACAATATCGAAGAGTTATAGGCTGCCGCTGCCAGTAGAATGAACGACAACATGGTGGAGACGGCCAACAAACGCGCGTCCAGAATCGCCAGATGGATTGTCCTGTCCTTGGTTGAAACCGCGTACAGCCAGTAAAAGAAAGCGGCTGTCAAAGCGCAGAGAGCGGGAGCAGCGATCCACGAGACAACATAAGACGCGCATGCGGAGAAATCCAAACTTTCTCCTGAGGCAAGTTTTGTTCCGGCCAAGGCGGCCATGAAGGCGAAGGCGACAGCCGGGAAGCGACTGAATCGTCCAGTCACGGCGACCGCCAGGAATGTGGCGAGCCCGATGGACAGGATGACACCCGCATCCGTTGGTGCGAACACTCCAGCGGCGTTAATTATCTTATTATCGTTCAGTAATATAGGTAATGCCACTCCAGAGATTAGTAATACAGGGGCGAGGATCCTGACAGACCATCTCTCACCGGCCCCTGAAGCCAATATGGTCCCGCTGACGAAGGGAAGATCCTTCAAGATCAGCAAGGCTCCGACCAGAATAACGGAAAGGATGATTGACAGGATGACTACCATATGCCTTATTTACAAAGAACGTTTGATCGCCATGACAGAAAGTTGCTCAGCCACTTTAACCGCTGCTTTAGCCAGGTCCTCGATGTGCAGGGCGAAATACCGGAGGTGGAACTTCTCGCTCAATTTGAGTTCATCGGTCATGTTGTGGAAAACCGTCCGCTTTATTGATTGAGACAACTTAACAGCCTCTTTCTCATAGAAATATACCCGGCTGATAGTCTCCGCGATGTCTTTGGGCTGAGTGAAATAGGCTTTTGTGCCCGGTATGGTGCTCTCGACGGCCAGTGAGGCCAACTCGGTGAGTTTGACAAACTCTCTTCGAAGTTCAACTGGGACTTTCGGGGCCTCTATCTCAAACTGTACAAGGTCAACACTTATTATATTAATAATGTGGTCAAGGCGTTCAAGTAGCCTCATGATGTCGCCTCTTGCCCTGATCAGGTAACCTCTCGAGTACAGAGACCTTTCAATCTCCCTGATTCTTTCTCCGGCATCACTCTCAAGAGTGGCCATTGACGAGAGGTTCTCATCAAAACCCGATTCGTCATTGTAGAGATAGTCTTTGACTCCATCCCTAAACACGAGCAAGGAGTGGTCGACAATTTCCAGCAGCTTGTCAACGCTGGTGATCAAGGTGGCCGTGTTTTTCTTTGAGAATATGTCAAATAGTCCCATGTCGTTCTAGTGTTGTTGGTGTAATTATAGTGAATCAAATCTTAAAATCAAAATCTTGTAGAGAAAACAAAAGGGCCACAACAGTGTTGTAGCCCTTTCTATTGGGGGTGTTATAGAGTTATTGTAGAGTTTTGTAGTGATGTAGAGTTTACTCTTTGTAGAGCATTTTATTTAAGAAACAACGGATGGTGTTGGACATCAGGCAGCAAATGGTCATCGGTCCGACCCCTCCTGGGACAGGGGTTATGACAGATGCTTTCGGCTCGACAGAGACGAAATCCACATCGCCGCAGAGCTTGCCGTTTTCGTCCAGATCCATCCCCACATCAATAACAGCCGCTCCTTCTTTGACCATGTCTCCTGTCACGAATTTCGCTTTTCCGATGGCCGCCACAAGGATATCAGCCTGCCTGGTTATCTCGGTGAGATTCTTTGTCCTTGAATGACATATAGTGACTGTGGCATTCCTGTCGAGTAGAAGTTTGGATACAGGCAGACCGACAATCTGACTTCTTCCCAAAACCACCGCTCTTTTGCCAGCTATCTCATAATCAGCTGCTTCCAGCAATTTTATAATTCCCATTGGGGTGCAGGGCACAACGCATGTGTCGTTCGGCCTTTTCTGCCACAAGGCGGCTGTGTTCAGCGGGTGGAAACCGTCCACATCTTTGTCTTTTGAGATTGTTTCAATCACTTTGGTCTCCGAGATATGCCTCGGTAATGGAAGTTGCACGAGTATTCCATCCACCGAGTCATCTGCATTCAGTTCAGTGATCTTGTCAAGTACTTCATTTTCAGAAGTTTCCTCAGGCATTCTATATGTCGTGTGCTTGAATCCCACAACATCGCAAGCCTTTTCTTTGTTTCTGACATAAGTCTGGCTTCCTGGGTCATTCCCGACCAGAATTACCACCAAATGAGGTACTCTGCCGTATTTCCCCGGGAATGATTTGACCTCTTCAGCCATCTCAGCCTTCAGTTTGGCCGCCAACTCTTTTCCACTAATTACCATTTGTCTCGTTCTTTATAAAACCCAATGTCCTATGTCTGTTCTATAGAAAAGATTGTCGCAATGAATCTTGCGCACCGCCGCCAGCGCCTTATCCCTTGCCTCTCTCAAGTCCTTTCCGGCTCCAACCACCATCAGAACCCTTCCTCCCGATGTCTTGTATGCTGGCGATACCAGTCTGGATGGCGAGACCACTGCCACCCTCGGCACGTTAAGAGGGGGGACCGGAGCATCGCTTTGCGATGCGAGCGGTGGGGCCTCGCGGAGCGAGGCGGTCGAGCCGCCAGAGCTGGTATCGCCAGCATCCTTGGTACCCATATGGTAGATTCTGATCGCGGGATCTTCGAGAGCTTCTTCGAGTCCGGTGATCTCAAAGCCTTTATCGTAAGAGCCTGGATAGCCCTTTGAGGCCATCACAAAACCAAGCGTCGCCTCGTCACTCCACTCCAACTCCGGCATAATCGCCGAGGCTGGCTCTATCAGACCCTCCAATGCGATTGTGCCTTCAGGAAGCTCCGGCGCCGTACCACCCTTTGCTATAGCGCAGAACACCTCGAAAATGTCAGTCTTCAATCTAGGCAGAACCACCTCTGTCTCAGGATCTCCGAAGCGGCAATTGAATTCCACCACCTTTATTCCTGAAGGAGTCTTCATCAATCCACCGTAAAGGACGCCCTTGAACGGACAGCCTTCCGCGGCCATTCCGGCCGCCACAGGTTTCATTATGTTCTTTAAGGCATATTCATAATCCTCATCCGTGATGAAGGGCAGCGGTGAATATGCGCCCATTCCACCGGTGTTCGGGCCTTTATCCCCATCGAAGGCACGCTTGTGATCCTGGGACAGGACCATCGGGAACACATCTTCTCCGCAGACAAAGCAAAGGAAAGAGAACTCCGGTCCGGTCATGAATTCCTCTATAACCACCTTGCTTCGTGGTCCTTGTGGTTCGACAGGCTCACCAACCGGTTTCGAAGGGCCGAATTTGTCGTCAAGGAGCATGTCTTTAAGGGCAGATTCCGCTTCGGCGAGAGACTCTGCGATGACAACTCCCTTTCCTGCCGCAAGTCCGTCGTACTTCAAAACGACAGGGAATGAACCCGCTTTGACATAGTCCAGGGCCTCATCGTAATCCTCGAAAGTCCTGTAAGCGGCGGTGGGAACACCATATTTCTCCATCAGACGCTTGGCGAAATCCTTGCTCGACTCAATCGTGGCGGCGGCTTTCGTTGGTCCGAATATGGTCTCTCCGGCTTCGGTGAACAAGTCGACGATTCCCTCAGACAGGGCAGCTTCAGGTCCGACTACTGTAAGATAGACCCCTTTTTCTTTAGCGAAAGCCAGAAGTTTCTCTATTTCAGTGTCTTTGATTGGCACACATTCGGCTTGGGCGGCTATTCCGGCGTTGCCGGGGGCGCAATAGATCTTGCTGACATGCGATGAACGGGACAGGGCGTCCACAATCGCATGTTCTCTTCCGCCTCCTCCAACGACCAGTACTTTGGCATCATTTATTGCCGACATCCTGCGCTGAAAATCCTCGAAAGCTTTTTTGTCGAGTTCTACGTTGCTGTTTTTCCAGGGGAGTAATGAATTGATTCCCATATATTTCTAATGTTTGAAGTGTCTTTCTCCGGTAAAGAGCATGGCGATGCCGAGCTCGTCGCATTTCTTTATAGAGTCCTCGTCGCGGATGGAGCCGCCCGGCTGGACAATGGCCTTGACGCCGTACTCCGCTGCCAGCGTCACACAGTCGTCAAACGGGAAGAACGCGTCGGACGCTAAAACGAGGCCACCGGCGGAAGAAGGCTCTGACAGCCAGACCGCCTCGCTGCGCTCGGCCCCACCGTTCGCTTCGCTCACGGTCCCCCCTCTTACAGTGCCGAGGGTGGCATGGGTCTGGCTTGCCAGACCTTCTTCCGTCGCTTCTGGATACTCGGAGCGAAGCGACTCAGGGTGTCTGAGGGGTCCGCCCCTCAGTCCCCCTAGGGGGTGCAGGGGGGTTGATTGTCGCAGCGCTGAGATAGCTTGAGTACAAGCTATCTCGGCGCTGCCGACTCGGTTCATCTGGCCAGCGCCTACGCCGAGCAGCATACCGCCACAGCCTACGACTATGGCGTTGGATTTCACATGCTTGACCATCTTCCAGGTGAACTCGAGATCCTTCATCTGATCCTCAGTGGGCTTGGCCTTGGTCACGCATTGGTCGAGTGACAGGGAGCAAGTCTCCAGATCCTGGTTCTGGACCAGAAGGCCTCCGTTCACACTCACGCAGGCCATTTGCTTGGTCACATCACCTTCCATGTTCACCTTCAGGACTCTCAAATTCTTCTTAGTGCACAACAGATCAAGGGCTTCCGGAGCGAACGAAGGCGCCATCACAATTTCAAGGAATATGGGCTTGAGCATCTCGGCGGTCTTTAAATCGACTTCCCTGTTGAAGGCCACGATTCCTCCGAAGATGGAGGTCTTGTCACCTTCATAGGCCTTCGTCCAAGCTTCGGCGATGGTCTCTCCGACACCGGCGCCGCAGGGATTCAGGTGCTTGAGACCGCCCGCGAAAGGCTTGTCCTTGAACTCACGGACAATATTGAGGGCCGCATTTGCGTCTTGTATATTATTGTACGACAACTCTTTACCGTTGAGTTGCTCAGCGGTGGCCAATGAATATGGAGCCTTGGAAGGGGTCTTGAAGAACTTGGCATCCTGATGAGGATTCTCCCCGTACCGAAGCGGCTGGCAGATGTCATATTCAAGGAAAAGCTTTTCGGGAAGACCGGCTTGGGCACGCATCCATGTGGAGATGGCCATGTCGTACTCGGCGGTGTGGGTGTAGGCTTTGGCGGAGAGCTGAAGACGGGTTTTGCGGGTGGTTTGACCATTAGCTTTGAGCTCGGAAATGACTGTCGCATAGTCCTCCGGATTGACCACTATGGTCACGCTCTCCCAATTCTTGGCCGCGCTTCGGACCATCGAAGGGCCTCCGATGTCGATATGCTCGATGGCATCTTCCATTGTCACATCCGGCTTGGCTATGGTCTCACGGAATGGATAGAGGTTGACACACACCAGGTCGATAGTGCCTATTCCGTTGTCTTCCAACTGCTTCATGTGGTCTGGATTATCCCGCCTTGCGAGCAAGGCCCCGTGGATCTTCGGATGAAGAGTCTTGACCCTGCCGTCGCAAATCTCGGGGAAACCGGTGACATCGCTCACACTCGTCACAGGCAGCCCGGCCTCTTTCAACATTCTCATAGTACCACTGGTGGAAAGCAATTCCCACCCCAGCGACACAAGTTCACGGGCGAATTCAACCACGCCCGTCTTGTCGCTAACACTGATCAAAGCCCTCATTTTCTGTTATTTATCGATTATTCGTTTTAAATTGCAAAGCATCAAGCTCCCGTCGGAATCCCGGAGGTGCATCCCGTTGCCCTCGCACCATTTCCAGTACTTGCACTGCCCGCACTCGTCCTTCTTCATCCAAGAGCGGTCCCTGTAGGGCTGGAACTTAGTTGTCCAAACCTCCCAGAAGTCGTCCTTGTAGATGTTGCCTTGGTGGTAGTCCGAGCGGATGCTGGTGCAAGCGGAGATGGATCCGTCAATCAGGACAGAGCCGATAGTCACTCCTGCCTGGCAAGAGAAGAAATGGTCCCTGACATCGCCTTCGTAGTGCCCAAGGAAGCCCTCACAACCATAACTGGCGTGAATGCGGCCTTCCTTGCGAGTCTCCTTTATGAAATCGAGCATCCCACGGTACATTTCAGAGGGAAGCTGAAGATCCGGGTCCAAAGCCGCGCGACCATTAGGAAAGATTGAGAATAGCCTCCAGTCTTTCAGGCCGAGACTGATCAGATGCTCTTTTATCTGATTGAGTTCCTTATAGTTCCGACGATTGACGCAGGTCACCACATCAAAGGCGATGGCTCCCGAGTCCACAACCATCTTGATGGCTTTTGAAGCTCTCTCGAAGCTGTTTTCTCGTCCCCGTAGCCAGTCGTGGTTCTCCTGGAGGCCGTCCAGGCTGATGGTCATCGAATGAAGTCCCGAAGCCAGCAGCCTTTGATACCTTTCCGGAGTCAGCCCGTAAGCGTTCGTGACCATCCCCCACGGAAAGCCCCGGGAATATATTCCCTTGCCGCACTCCTCGAGATCGGCCCGCATGGTCGGTTCGCCTCCGGAGACTATCACGAAGACCTTGTGAGGATCCGTATGAGTGGCAATCCCGTCAAGGACCTTAAAGAAATCCTCTTTAGGCATATCTGGAGTGTTAGCGACTTGTTTACAGTCGCTTCCGCAGTGGCGGCACCGAAGATTGCATCGTAGAGTGCTCTCCCAGAAGAGCTGCCGGAGCGGGTAACCTTCTGTCTCTGATTTCCTCAAAGACTTGGCGATATCCAGCGCTAACCTTCTTCTGAGTGAAACCTCTGCCATTACTCCTTTTTCATCTTTTTGGTTCCGGATATTGTGTATTCACCTGAATACCAATGATTGTCTCCCTTCTTGGTCTGAACGGGCGTGAAGTCCATGGAGTCTTTCGCGAATGAGCCGCCGTTGAGGTTCCCGTCTAAATCTTCGAAATAAATCTTGAATTTTTCGGGACTGGAAAAGATGTTGTAGGTGTGTGTGGCCTTGCCTTTCGAATCGGTTGTCAGAGTGTCTTTGCCCATCAGCATGGCGTTGTCTTGACGAGTACTTCCTCCACCGCGAATCTCCTCAATTCCGGCCGGAATAACCTTTATTCCTTCCAGAGCTTTTCCTTTCTCGTCAACAACTGTGACATCAACTTTAAAGTCACAGTTCGGGGTACCGTATGCGGCCCTAAATTCTTTTTCTTTATGGTCGGTAGATTCGGTATCATCTTCAAATACAACGAGATCACCTTTACATCCGGCGAAACCAAGGATGCTGAAAACAGCCGAGAGGACGGCAGGAAAGAATTTTTTGTAAAAGCTTTTCATACCACAGATAATGTAAGTGACACACTTACTAAATCCCGGATCCGCGAAATCTTGCATCAAAAAGGAAAGATTTCCACGCCGGGCTTGTCAGTCACTTTTCCTATCACCGCGGCCTTGTCGCCGTGTTGAGCCAGGATGTCGATGGCTTCCCCGGCCTGGGTGGCGTCCATCGCCAGCACCATTCCGATGCCCATGTTGAATATGTTGAACATCTCCCTGTGCGGGATCTTTCCGTATTTCTCGAGGAAATGGAAGATCGGAAGAATCTCCCACGTGCCTTCGTGGACCTCTATTCCTTGGCCTTCCTGAAGGATTCTCGGAATATTCTCGTCGAAACCGCCACCGGTGATGTGGGCGACACCGTGGACATCCAGCTGCCGGATCACATCCAGAACCTGCTTGACGTAAATCCTGGTAGGAGTCAAAGCCACAAGTCCGAGAGGTTCGTCGGTGCCAAGCTCCGGATAGGTCTTGTTGAGATCCAACTCATTGTCAGAGAATATCTTCCGCACAAGACTGAAGCCATTGCTATGGACTCCGGTTGAGGCGATTCCGACCAGCACATCCCCGACCTTTACTTTCGTTCCGTCAATCAGTTTGCTCTTTTCGACTACTCCAGTGGTGTAGCCGGCGATGTCATATTCCCCGTCCTCGTACATTCCGGGCATTTCGGCGGTCTCGCCGCCCACGAGGGCACATCCGGCCTGACGGCAACCTTCCGCCACTCCGGCAACTATAGCCTCGACCACCTCGGGACGCGTCTTCCCCTGGGCCACATAGTCCAGAAACACAAGAGGTTCCGCACCTTGGGCCAATACGTCATTGACGCACATTGCCACAGCGTCGATACCGATCGTGTCGTGTTTGTCCATGGCGAAAGCGATCTTCAGTTTTGTGCCGACTCCATCAGTACCGCTCACAAGGACCGGCTCTTTGATGTTCAACGCGGAGAGGTCGAACATCCCGCCGAAAGCTCCGATATTGCCCATAACCCCTAACCTCGCGGTTGAGGCGACATGCTTTTTGATTCTTCTCACAACATCGTAGCCCGCTTCCAGGCTCACGCCCGCTTTCTCGTAGTCAACTGCCATAGTATTTCCGAATTTGTTATCTACAAATTTAACCAATAAAGAGGAATATACCCGCATTTTTCGGATATTTGCATCTATGGAAAAGACAAAAATCGTTTTCGCCACCGGCAATCGGGGGAAACTGCGTGAGGCCTCGGAAATTCTCGGAGAGGGGTATGAGCTTTACACACCCATGGACTTCGGTCTGACTGATGACATTCCAGAGACCGGAACCACATTGGAGGAGAACTCACGCCAGAAAGCGGAATACATTTTCGAGAGGAAGGGATGCGACTGTTTCGCTGATGACACAGGCCTTGAGGTGGAGGCTCTGGGAGGTGCACCTGGAGTCTATACCGCTCGTTACGCGGGCGAAGGCAAAGATTTCGGCAAGAATATGGACAAGGTTCTCGCCGAGTTGGAAGCTCTTGAGGCTCAAGATCCTACGACAACAAGAAGAGCTCGTTTCCGCAGCGTGGTGACATTGTTTTTCGGCGGGGAAGTTTATCAGTTCGAAGGGGTTATGGACGGAACCATCGCTCGTGAGAAGTCCGGTCGCGGAGGTTTCGGCTACGATCCTATATTCATTCCTGACGAATATCCTGGTCTGACCGCTGCCGACATCACAGAAGAGCAGAAAAACGAGATTTCCCACCGAGGCAAAGCCCTCCGCGCCATGGCCGCTTTCCTTAAAGACGAATGAAATCAAAGGCGGAACTCATAATCCTCAATCACACCAAATTCGGAGAGAACTCGATCGTGCTTCACACGTTGAGTTCCGAATATGGCCGTCGGGGCTTTCTGGTCAAAGTCAGTCCCCGCACCGCCATGGCTTTGTTCCTGCCTTTGAATATCCTTGAGGCCGAGGTTACGGAGAACCCGAAAGCAAATCTGTGGTATGCGCGGAACTTTGTGAGTGTCAATCCTTTGAATGGAATTCGGAGCAATATTCACAAGAACACGATGACGCTTTTCATGAGCGAGGTTTTGTACCGTGTGGTGAAGGATCAGACGAATGAGGATGGCCTTGCGGATTGGCTGAAAGGTCAGATTCTTACACTGGATGCCCTCCAGAGCGACTTCGCCAATTTTCACCTTCTTTTCCTGTTGAATCTTTGCGCCGCCCTAGGATTCGATCCTGACGCTACCGGCCTTGCTCCATTTGTCGTTGGCGGCAGTCCCACCTGTCATACTGAGACAACTAACACCTGTCATCCTGAGCGTAGCGAAGGCTCTTCTTCCGGCCGAAACCTTCAGGCGCTTGAGTCCTTGTTGCGTCTTCCTTTCGCCGAAGCCCTTCTCCTGCCACTTTCCGGCGCTGACCGCAACGCCATAGCCGAATCCATTCTGAAATACATCGAGTACCACACCGAATCCGCTGTCAACATCCGCTCCCTCGCCGTCCTACGGGAAATCTACGGGTAGGTCCCTCGCAGCGAAACGCTAGTTGGCGTGATTTGTATTAAGCTGACAATCAAAGAGTAAGGCAAAATCCATCCCCCTAAAAGTAGGGGATGGACTTTGTTTATATGACTAATAATCAATGGTTTACAAAGCACGGCACTGATTTGGAAAAGAGGAAAAGAATCCTTATAATCGCAAAAAAATAACTGAAACTATGAACTTCAAGACAAACAAATTCTACCGGGAGGGTTCGTTCCACCATCTCTACATCAAGGCACTGGATGGAAATGTGCTGTTCTACAAAACAGAGGACTACCTTTTCATCTACACTATAGTAAGCGTTCTATCTAAAAGACACAATGTGATTGTGGAGTTGTTCTGCATCATGTTCAACCATCTTCACGGTTGTGTCAGGGCGTATTCTGAGGGCGAGTTTAGGTCGTTCCTTAGGGATGTGAGTTCTATTTTCACAAAGGGATATAATCAAGAATATCACCTGAGCGGTCCTCTTCTTATGCCATGCGGATATGTTCCAAAGACTTCCGGAAAATACCACAAAACTTGTTTGATCTATATCGCCAACAATCCTTCGGCGGGAAGGTTAGTCAGGTCGGTTCTGGAATATAAATGGGGGCTGATACCTTATTTCTTTTCAGACCACCCATTTTCGTTGAAGCTTGTCAAACGTCAATCCCGTTTTGCGATGAGACAGGCCTTGGCGATTGTTGACCGATGTCACAAACAAGGTCAATTTCTTAATTACGCCTCTCTTAAAAGAGTATTCAAAAAACTGAATTCTTGCGAGAGAACTCAGATGGTGGATTACATTGTTGTTAAGTATTTCTTCCTTGACAAACAGGCGTTTATCTCCCATTTTGGCGATTTGGATAAAGCTATTCTGACTATAGATTCTTCGGCTGGCTCCGAACACGACATTTATGAGCCGTGGGAAGACTATTCTGTTTATTTTGAGATGATTAAGAAAACGCTTGAGTCTGGTTTGGATTACAAGAGGTTCCGTTTCCACGAGATGTCCCGGGAGGACTATCTTTCCTTGGTCTCCATGCTGTCCCGAATTCCCGGCGTGTCAAATAAGCATCTTAATCGGTTTCTTCACGCTGCTGCGGCTGAAGGTCTAAGCCCTGCGGTCCGAGCGTGATTTGTAACAATCGAATAATCAAGGGATAAGGCAAAGTCCATCCCCAAAAAAACAGGGGATGGACTTCGCTTATATTGCTAATAATCAATGGTTTCCAAATCACGGCCACCTTGTACCCCCTAGGTGCTTGGAAAGCACTGCCGCCAGGTGTCGAAGAAGGCGGGGAAGGATTTGGCGACGCAGGCGGTGTCGTCGATGATGACCGGGCTGTCAGCTCCGAGAGAAGCGACAGTCAGGGCCATCGCCATCCTGTGGTCGTGGAAGGAGGTATATTCACCGCCCTTTAGAAGAGTGCCGTTCAGGATACGGCTTTCAAGGGAGTGGCCTTCAACAGTCAGGAGGTCGCCTTCGGCGTAGGCGGAGACTCCCATTTTAGTCAAAGTCTCAAGAATAGCTTTGCCTCTGTCGCTCTCCTTGCTTGCAAGGCGTTTGAATCCGAGAATATGGCTTGTTCCGGAGCAAAATGCGGTGAGGATTGCGACGATAGGGAACAGGTCTGGACAGTTGCTGAGGTCGGTGTCGAAGGCCCTGAGTGGAGCCCTTTGGGTGGTGATTATTCCGCTTTCGTCCTCCTGGGAAAGGCTGGCTCCTGCGTCCATCAAGATGTCCATGATTGAGATGTCTGCCTGTAGGGAGGTTGTGTCAAGGCCTTGCAGCCGTACTTTTCCGAAGACAGCTCCAGCCACCAGGAAGTTCGCGGCGGCACTCCAGTCTCCCTCGATTCTGAAACTGGCCGGATGATAGGTTTGACCACCTTTTATCTTGAAGGTTATACCAGTGCAAAGGCTCCAGTCCTGCGTCTCCATGAATTCCTCGTCACCCTCCATCTCGCTTCCGATCCTAATCCCGAACTTCTTCAACACGTCGATGGTGATGAACATGTACGGAATGCTCTTGGGATCGTGGACATGGATCACGGAGTCGCCCTGCAATAGAGGCAGGGACATCAACAAGCCGGATATGAGTTGGGAGCCGTCTTTTCCGGAAATATCCGCTTTTCCGGGAATAAGTGGACCTTGGACAGAGAGAGGCACTTTAATATCACTACTAGCCTGCTCCCCAAGAGGCCTCAAGAGGGTTCCGAACTTTGCCATGATCTCTGTGGCGCCCTTTAACGGTCTGTTCAGCAATGTGCCTTCGCCAGTGATATTCACGACCTTGGACTTTTCGTTTTGCAGCGCAGCCACAATCGGGATCATGAGTCGTGTCAGCAGGCCGGATTCGCCGACATGGATTTGAGTAGGAAGAGTCTTATTTTTAATGACTTCCGCAACGTTTCGGGCGTTCTCACTGTCTTCGCAAGGGGTGTAACCGTCGAGAGTCGAGTCATTTCCGGCCAGTGCCGCGGCTATGATGGCTCGCTGGGCGAAACTCTTTGACGATGGCATCTGAAGTGCCGCGCCGTTGGAAGGGCAACCGCCGTCTCGCTGCGCTTCGCGCCCTATCCGGGAAAATGCTCGAGAATACAGAGCTTCAGTCATCTCTGAATATGGCCACTGGCCGGGGGCCGCGGCCTCCTCCGAAGTTAAGGCGGCGTAAGTGAAAGGCGACCCGAGGCGAAGGCATTCAAGCCTGCTGGAGCGTCCGACCTCACCCATGGCGAAAGCCACCAGGCGGCCTTCCTCATATTCATCATAAAGAGATAGAACCCGTGTGACTTCTTCCTCGGAACCAGCTGAAACAGCGATCTTTATGATTTCTCCTCCGAATTTGCGGCATCTGTCCGCTGTCTCCCTCAGATCTTCTAAAGACGGCGTCCCGTCAAAGAAATGAGCGGACCTGATCATCCTTGTGCCATATTCGCTGCAAGCCCTGCGGAGACGCTTTCCAACCTCCTTTGGTGCTTCGAGTTCGAGATCCACGAATGCGGCTCCAGTTTCGATGGCTGCTTGAAGTTTAGCCTCGGCTTCTTCCCAAGTTCCGTTACCATCTCCAGCCACCCTGCAGGTGGCGATGAGGGGAGTGTCCGAAGAAGAGAAAACTGTTTCGATCTCATCCTCTGTCAATGGACAGCGGTCAAGTCGTATCTCAGCCATCTGAATGGCTGGGGAAGCATTTTCAAGGAGATCCAGAATCTCCTCGGCCGTACGGTTCTGCAGTGTGACGCAAATCATGTTTATTCTTCTAATAGATTGGCTACCTCTTCCGGACTAAGGTCTCTGGTCTCTACATGGCCAACCTCAAAAGGCAATACGAAATGTACGATATCGCCCTCGGCTTTCTTGTCCTTTCGCATCGCACTGGTCAGCTCTCTAACTTTAAAAGGACAATCAACGGGCATTCCACAAGCCTCAAAATCAGCCTTCAGGCTATCTGCAAAGCCTTTTTTTGCTAAATACTTTATTTCGGAAAAACGAGCTGCGAGGATTATTCCCATAGAGACGGCCTCGCCATGGCTGATCTTCTCATCAGACATCTTCTCGATGGCGTGGGCGAAGGTGTGGCCGAGATTGAGCAATCTGCGTTCCCCTTTCTCAAAAGGATCCCTGCCGGCTATCCCGGCTTTCACCTGGGCGGCTTCAGCGATCAGAGAGTTGAGGGAAGAAGTATAACCGGATATATCTCCACCGGCTTTCCGGATGCTGGATAAGGTCTCTACCGCCTTCTGATAAAGGCCTTTTGAGTTGTCGATAATGAAGGTCTTGAGAAGCTCGGCGGCTCCACTGATAATTTGTGAATATGGCAGAGTCTCAAGAGGTTCCGGGCATATAAACACGACTTCCGGTTGGCGGATGACTCCAATCATGTTTTTGTAGGAGTCGAGATTGACTCCTGTCTTTCCTCCGATCGCGGCATCGACTTGAGAGAGGAGAGTGGTCGGCACAAATGCGAAGCGTATGCCTCGTTTGTAGATCGAGGCGGCGAAGCCGGTCATGTCCGTGGTGATGCCTCCGCCAATTCCAAGCAGAAGAGCCTCCCTGTCCGCCCCTTTTTCCATCAGCCAGCGGTTGATCTCAACGACCGTGGAAATGTCTTTATTGTCTTCCGTGGCGTCAATCTCGAATATCCCATCAGCTTCAATCCCAATCATTTCCGCCAGATTCCTGACATTCCGGTCGCATACTATGAATAGCTGATGCGTCCGTCCGGCAGCCGGGGTGGGAGTTTCAGCCGCCGACCATTTACCCGGATAGGGCGCGAAGCGCAGGGAGGCGGTGGAACTGCCCACCCCGGCCTCTAATGCGAGCAGACATTTCCCGACTTCCGAAATAGAGCAGTGCGCTATGTTAATATCCTCTGTCATTCTGAGCGAAGCGAAGAATCTAAAAGTCGTATAGATTGATGCCGAGCGAGGGCTCGAAACGGCGGCCGACCTTGCAATGGAACCTCGTGACCACCAACTCACAAGCACCGTTAAGAGTGCAGCAAAGCAGATGACCACCGACTACAGTGTAGTCCCTGCGCCCGAAATTGGCATGGAGGTGGAGATATGGCTTGCCGTCTTTCTCGGAGATATTCCCGACAAGGCTCGAGATCTCCATCTGCTCCTCGAAAGTCTTGTCAACATATTTCTTGGTCGCCGGATCAAGGAAACGCAGTGTGGCAGAGTTCACAGCCCCTATTCCAGAGACTTCTCCGGCCAGAATCCCTTTCTCCTCGCAGAAAGCGGCCAATGCGGCCACCACTTCCTCATGGTTATCTATGCTCACGACATACTTGTCGCCATCTTGGACAAAAGAATACATAATCGATTAATTTTCAGTGAAGATAATAAAAATCATCATTCCTTGCTCCTGTAGCCGTCGTATTTGTCAAGGAAGCCATAGGTGAATCCGAAAGGATTGGCTGGATCGGTGGCGTCGGTCAGAATGGAATAAGTCTCAAGAATCTGCTTCACGGAGAGCCCCTTCTCTTTGAAATAATTCAGGCAGATTGAATTCTCCTTGCTAGCGAAAACCCTAGGGGCGGACTCTCCCAGGCGTATGGTGCTCTCGGAAGGGCGCAGCGAACGCATTCCGTTCTCGTCACGGCCCTGGAGGATGTAAAGTATGTCCCCGGCCTTACGTGCTTTCTTCAAATTGTACTTGAGCGCTTCTTTCTCATACATAGCGACTTCCGCTATCAGTCCGCCGCCGTCGGTGACCTTTCTGCTGGCCCTGTTGAAACAGATGACAAGCCTCAAAGAGGCGAACTCGGAGCAGAAATTGAAGTCGCCGGTGGAGTCCATGAATCCAGCCAGAGGCCCTCTTCCTCCATATTTAGGGACAATGCTTTTGCGGATTGCCTCAACCTTGCCTTCGCCCCAAGGCTGCGTGCCGGTCGGGATGCTGTCCCTGACCCAAGTTCCTTCAGGTCCGGCGAGGAAACCACACCCGTCAACGAAATCATATTCAGGAAGATACCTTCCTTCCTCGTCCCTTGCCATGGTCATGGCGATGACTCCTTTGCAATAATCGTGAAGTCCGAACACATCGACTGCCGCCATCACCGGTGCGACCTCCGAGGCGGAGCATACCCAGATGTCGAAACCATTGTCGTACAGCGCTTTCCAGAGTTCCCGGATATTGTCCGACACACTCACTCCATCAATCCAGGAATGGGTGCCGTCGGCTCCGGTCCAAGAGCGTTTCAAGGTCTCGACCGAGGAATAGAGTTTGTGCGACCTCTTGGCCATTTCATAGAGGTCATTTCCGGTTAATCCGGAGAACCATCCCATAGTCCAAAGATAGGCTTCATCTGCGGTCATGTAGTCTTGCAAAAGGTCATACATACGCCCCATGCCGACTGCGAAATCTTTCCAGGCGGGATCTTCCCTTAGGATTACACCTTTTTGATTATCAACTCCTTCCGGGGTGAAAGGGCCGTAACGGTCGTAAAGGTCCTTGTAACCGCTGATTATGTCTCTCAGCACCTTTTGGAGGCTCTCCGGATAGGCCCCCATCCCGGTAAAAGCCATCTCGGCGAACTTTTCCGGATTAAGATTGAAACACATGTTCTCTAGCTGATAGATCATCAGCTGCTCTGAAATGTCGAATATTGAGCAGGTGTTGTCAAAATCGAAAACAACATAAGGACGTTCCTTTTTGTTGCCCTCTGTCCGGATGAAACTGTTGATAGCCTTCTTGGCGTCCGGGTTCCAATCAGGATGGGTCACATACTGGGTGCAAGCCTGTGTGGCGATGAGGGTGGCGAAAAGCAAAACCCCGCGGAAACTTCTCAATCTCATTATCAATTCCGATGAATTAATCAGTGCGAAATTACGAATTTTCGCACAATACTTTTTCAAAGGAGTCATGTAACTTTTTCACTATTTCTTGCGTCTTTTGTATAAGAATGACGCCGGAAGAATTCATAAAAACATACATTCCTCAAGAAGAGGGGCTGCATCGTGTAGCGTACCGGTTGCTTGGCTCGTGGGAAGAGGCTGAGGATGTGGTCCAGAACCTTTACATCAAGTTGTGGGGGCGCCTGGACGAACTCGACCATGTGAGAAGTCCACAGGCCTGGTGCCTGATTCTGTTACGCAACATGTGCGTTGACCATCTCCGGAAAAGAGGAGGCCAACAGATTGTCTCCCTGAACGATACACTTCCCGAAACGGAAGCGAGGGAACGCGGCGACCGTCTGGACCGTGTCCTTGAGTTAATCCGGTCATTACCCCCTAAAAGCCAGGAACTCTTGAGATTAAGGTTTATCGAGAATCTTTCTTACGACGAGATCTCACAGCGTACCGGACAGAACAAGATAGGTCTCCGGGTGACATTCCACCGATTGAAGAATCAACTTAAAAAGAAGATATGAAAACGGAAGATATAGAGAAACTCAGTCTGGAAGAATTGAGGGACATGGCAAATGATCCGGAAGTCATTGTGCCAGAACCCCTTTCTGAAGGTATAAAAGACATCGCCTGCGCCGTCTCTTTGATGGAAAAAGACAAGGAGGGTAAGCGTGTCTCCCCTTGGCTATGGGGTTTCATCCCGGCCGCGGCGGCAGCCATCATTGCCTATGTCCTGCTGTTCCGTCCGCCGCAGAGAGTCAAAGACACGTTCTCGGATCCGACGCTGGCCTACATCGAAACCATGCGGGCATTCTCCCTCTTCAATGATGCGGTTCAAGACATAAAATAAAGAATATGGGACACTTATATATTACTTTTTATCTGTTGCTCTCCTTCTTGCTCCCGGTAAACGCCGGAGCGGCAGTCGAAATTTCCCCTGAGGTTTCTGACCCGGAAATACCTGTCCTAAGCATGCAGGAATACAGGACACTTGAGATCATCGCCATGGACGGGAGCCGGATAGAGAACTTCCGTTACCAAAACACTTTGAACGCAAGCCGGGATGAGTTTCTCGGTCTATATGTCAAAGGGGGCAATGGCGGTTATTATGTAGCCAGACCTTTGGGAGGAAAACCTATCAGATCTATTCATTGGCAGACGAGCAAAGGAGTCAAGGGTCTGTTACTTAACGGGAGAAGTTTTGGGGAATATTGGCGGGATTGGCGGGATGAACAGGCAGCCATTGAGAAAGCGATGAAGGCCGCGAAACAGTCCATCAACCAGGGGATTGAGTCTATTCAGAGACAACTTGACGAGATTGAGGCGAAGAGTATGGATCTCCCTCTTTCTAAAGCGAATGCCAATTCATTATATTCAAAATGGGCCGAAAAAGATGGAGTGACAGCGACTTACATTTCCCGTTCGATGTTCAAGATGATCAGGAAGATACCTCAAATCCAACTTTACAAGCCGGTTGACCTGACACCGGTCATCAAAAATCTTGACGGCTTGTATATGCTTGAGTTTAACGCCGCTCAGCGCAACACAGCCAATGGCGGATTGCGCAAGGACATCCAGGCCGTCCTCAAAGGATATGAAAAACTTATGGAAAGGCGTGAGGGTGAGCAAGTTACCCGGCTGTTCATTGCGACAGACGGCAAGACCGTGTCCAGTTTTGTAATGACCCGGATGGACATCGGTTCCAATTACGGCCAGTTCGTTTGCATCGAAGGCGCGATTCCACAGAGCGAGTTCGAGAAGGTGATTGCGGAGGGAATGAATCAATAGTCATAACATAATGAAAATAAACTCGTTTATTCAACCGTGCCTGGTGGTTTTAGCCCTGGCGGCGGTTTTGTCCGGGGCTTGTTCCAAAGAACACCCACCAGTCGTGGAATTGCCCAGGTATGATTACAGGAACGCCACCTCGCTCGAGATCGAGAAGATTGAGATGCGGGACAGCGCTACCGTGTTCTATTTCAAGGCTTTCGAGTTGATGTCGAATATTCGTATATCCCCGGATAGTTATCTTTTCGCGGGTGGGGAAAAATATGACCTCATTTCCGCCAAGGGAATCACGCTTGGGGAATGGTTCCGTGGGGATCGGAAGGGTAATGCCTCGTTCGAGCTTTTCTTCGAGCCTATACCGTCCAAGTTAAAGGAAATCAGCTTTTTGGAAGGAGAGGCCCCTGGGGACTTCAAGTTCTATAATATTGACCTGACGGGGGAAAGACCAGCCAAGACAAAGGTATCGGGGAAGATGCCGGCCCACATTCCGGAACTCTCCACGGATTCCGGACTTACAACGGTCGAGGTGGACCTTGGATGTTCGCTCAAAGGACTGCCACCAATTAGTTTCAGGCTAATGAACTCCCCCTTGATTCCACCTCGCAAGAAAGGTAATTTTTCCGTCGACGGGACAATCGATGATTCCGGCAAGGCCGTTTTGAGGTTTTACCAGAATGGAGTTTATCCATCTTTCCTCATGTTCGACAATGGTAATTCCGGAGTTATGTATGCGATAGGCAATGACTTCTACACTTCCCCCGGTGAAACAGTCAGGATGACGGTGGATGCCGGTTACAGGTATTTGACGGAGGAGCGTTTCGGTCTTAAAAATGGAAAGAAGGCTCTTCCTTTCTATCCCAAATACGAAGGAACTTATTCCGCATTGCTTGATTGCGGGGATTATCTTTCCAGTCCGGGAGAATACAATCTTTTAACGGATTCAAGGCTTTCCAGCGACTTCCCGGATGGGGCGAGTTATGTCAAGTTATTGAGTACCATATACAAAGAGCGTTCAGAAGCCATTTCCGGCAACCCGTCTCTTCCCGATTTTGTCAAGGAATACTTGCAAGCACAACTTAAGGGGCAAGCGGCGGTAGCCATGATGTTCGACCAGATAGTCCGCGGGCCGGAGCCTCTCGATTTCCGGGACGAGGACTACGCCTGGCTGGGGACTATCGGGCTTAATGATCCTAAGATCGTATTCAACCCCTATTTGTCCTTGATTCTCAAGCCGGCCCTGTTCAAGGCGGTGGCCCCGGATGGCGAGGGGTTCGTCGGTGCACTTTCCTCCCTTGGCCCTCTCACGGCCAAGGCTCATGCGGGGGAAGCCCTTACACCTGAGGAACTCGCTCTTTTCGACAAGTGTGAATATCCCATGTTCAAGAAATGTCTTGAAAGGATAGCGGTTGAGGCAGCAGAGGCAAAGGAGAAGGAAGATAATCTATTGGATCCCGCCGACAAGGCCGAGGTAAAGGTGGCGGTCGGGAAGGTCAGGTCTGTTCCTGAGGCCGCTCCCGAGAAGTTGTTGGACACCATCCTGGAGCGCTATAAAGGCAAGGCTGTGCTTGTGGACTTCTGGGCGACCTGGTGCGAGCCATGCAAGGCGGCCATCAAACAGATGGAACCCCTGAAAGAGAATCGCTTCAAGGATGTTTCTTTCGTCTATGTCACCAGTTCAACCTCGCCGAAAGAGGAGTGGGTGAATATGATTCCGTCAATCGCCGGAGACCATTATTACCTCACCGAAAAGCAACTCAACGTCATCTATAAACAACTGGGCACCAACGCCTTCCCTTCTTATCTTGTGGTCGGGAAAGACGGCTCCAGATCCAAGACATTCATCGGTTTCGAGGAAGGGATGCTCAATTCCCTTTCACTGTAGCTTTACAAAACCAGCCACCGGTTCAGGCTCTCATGCTCCCCGACGACCACGAATTTATATAACTTCGACTGGCCGATCATGTTCAAGTCATAACGGAACGCCTCCTCTCCCGCCTTCAGATCAGCGAGGTGCTTCCATTCCTCCTTGCCCGTGGTCTTATAATCATCTTTTGGTGAGGCATATACGCTAACTCTGGCGTTCTTATTGACAGCTTTCCAAGTCAGGATGACCGCCCTGTCGTATGTCGAGACCTCCAGGTCGCTGATCTGGGTTTTCCCGATGAAAGGAATCCCGTCCCTCTCCCAAGCGACCTGCTGCGGAACCTCCATCCCGAGGAACTCACAGACGGTGGGGTTGATGTCGACCATGGCGGCCTTGCCTTCTTTGAAGCGCTTTGTGACTTTTTGGTTGGTGGCTATCCAGGTGGTCCTTTCCCTTAGGGACTGACCTCCATGATTGTGGCCGTTAACCGTGCGTCCGTGGTCGGTGGTGACTATGATCATCCAGTCCTCGTCGAAATTCTTCTGACGATATTTGACGGCTTGCCACACACGGTCGATCTGTTCCCCGGCCTTAAGGATGTATTCGTCGAAATATGAGCCGTTTCCGAACATGTGGGATGCGTCATCGGTGTACCAGAGATATACCCAGCTGAGGTCGGGACCGTTCTCTTTTATGCATTTCTCCGCCTCACGGGAAACACGCTCATCGTAGTCGAACACGTGCATATCCTTCTCCTTGTGAGGGAAGTTTTTTTCGTCCAAGTCGTAGCCGTCAAACACATAGTCTATCTTAAGATTTCCGGTCTCCGGCCTGCCTTCTCCGAGCAGAACGGTACGGTTGTCTGTCCAGCTGGAGAATATGGCTGTTGTAAGGGGTTTCCGCTGTTCCTTGGCGATCCTGAAAATAGACCAGTAGTTGTAATTCGGTGATAGATTGTCGTTTCCGTAGACGTTATGCTTGTTTACCCAAGTGCCGGTCAGCATGGTGTTGTAGCCGACAGCGGAGATGGTAGGAGTCTGGTTGTACATCCCGACTTCACCCCCGACGAAACTCGTCCCGAACGCTCCTTCCCGAGCGATGTCATAAATCACAGGCACATGAAGCCGCTCAATCGCATCCTTCGGGATTCCGTCCACAATGATTATGACGGCCTTCTTTTCCCTGGCGGATAGTCCTCCGCACAGAATCAGTGATATTAAAACCCAGCAAAAACGTCTCATAAAATCTTTTTTCCAAAGATACGCTTTTTTAGGCTTAGAATAGTCACTGATCGGGAAAGGAGAGGATTCCCATATTTTCGCCAAGTCATTGTTGACGGCCGCCGAGATGAGCGCGATTAGCAGGAGAATACTGGGATGGCCGGAGAGATTTCCTATATTTGTGTCAGATAATACGGGTTATTCGGCAATATGACACTTAAGATTATTGATGACATATTCAGCATCTGCAAGGTTAAGGATTATGGGGAAATCAACATGTCATCTCCTTTTGTGTTCATAGGCTCAACAGATGAAGAGAAATCGTTAGTATGTCCTACCCGGTTAGTGCCTGGCAATACAATGGAACGTGATGATGGATGGCGTGCTTTCCGCATAGAAGGCACATTGGATTTCTCACTTATCGGCATTCTCGCGGATATTTCCAAAGTGCTTGCCGACGGGAAAGTCGGTATTTTCGCCATCTCCACATTCAACACGGATTACATACTGACAAAATCTGAATGCTTTGAACATGCCATAGAATTGCTCAAATCCGCTGGATATTCTGTCAATTGATATCTCATTTTCCACTCACTTCGATGAGCGGTTATTACTTGTGCGTATTTCGTAAGTGGTTAATTGTTAGACGATTGGCCTAAGATGCGTGGAATATTTGACCACCCATTATTTATTAAATCACGATAGATCAACGACTTCTGCAAAACGGCCACTTATGGGCAGAAAAGGTCAGCCACGACTTCATGTTTGTTTATGGCTGAATTGACAAAAACGCTTAGATTCTTAACTGACTATCATGCTGAAGTGCAGAGCAACAGCGGAGGCTAGTGCAATTGTCTAGTCCTGAAATAAGTTTACCGATGTTGAACAATAAGTAGTTAGGACTCAGAAGTCCTAATATCGGTTTACAT
>OMQO01000020.1 GCA_900313275.1 uncultured Bacteroidales bacterium | reverse complement strand
ATCCTGAGCATGTGAAGAAATTGTCCTTAGGTTTGGTGACTGAACCGAGATCCATTCCGGCCACCGAGAACAGGAAAATGGGGAGTAACCTGTCGTCATCGCTCATTACCAGGCCCTTGTCCTTGTGGTAAGTGAGCTCGGGATACATGACAGACAAGTCGCCTGTCCTTTCTGCCATCCAAGCTTGCATTGGTTGGAACCGCTGCCTCCTTCCGCCATCGAAGTAGCTGAAAATGTTGTGCATAGGAGTGCTCATCATGCTCATGAACCTCGAGGAGTTGTAGAAGCCTTCTTGTCCTTCCATCAAACCAAGGTCACTTCCGAAAGCGCTCTCAAGAACCGAGATCAGCATAATCTGGAAAGAGGTGCCGTAGGCCCAGTAACCATAGCCTTCGGGGTAACATCCTTCCTTTGAATAACTTGCGAGGCTGATGGGATTTGAGTCCAGACATTTGGCGACCATGGCCCGGGCCTCTTCGGGAATATTCTCCCATATCGCGAGCGCTCCGCAGACCATCCCGGCATTGCAGACTTGGTTCCAGTTGTTGTTGGAAGTAAAGAACCATTGCCCATCAGAGGTTCTAAGTCCCTTATTCAGAATAGCTTCCCGGATCTCGGCCTTTTCCGCCTCACTCATAACGTCGTACAGCCAGTCGTAACCGATCGCCACCCCCATAGTCATCTCGGCCACATCCAGGAAGTGCGAAGGGTTCCAGTCCGTGAACCGGCAAACGGCGAGCATCTCTTTCACCGCCCGGTCCGCATATTGCCTGTCTCCTTCCATCCTGTACGTGGTGGAAAGATAGAAAATCCGTTTGAGGGCTTCTCTGGACACGTGCAGTAACCTTCTGCCAGTCATCACCCTCTGGCAGGGTTCCGCCACGAGCATCTTGTCGGAATAGTCCTTTATGTAGGAGAACGCTTCCGCAGCGAGTCCTCCGCCTTTTACGGCCTCCCTGATTGATGGCTCAGCTTCTGATTTGAGAATAAGCCTCGGGTGTCCACATGGATCAGGAATGGTTCTGCCGGCTCCGGAGAGCAAAGTGCCGGCCAGAAGCAGCAATGCGGTTATGATAATCTTTCTCATGGCTTTATCCAGATTGCTTTTCAAAACTCTCTAAAGATAGTGAAAAATGAGTATATTTGTAAGATAAAAGGAATTATGTAGAATATGGCAAGAGAGATAAAGTTTTCCCTGGTGTACAGGGACATGTGGCAGAGTTCGGGCAAGTATGTCCCGAGAGTGGATCAGCTTTGCGAGGTCGCTCCGGCGATTGTTGACATGGGGTGTTTCGACCGTGTCGAGACCAATGGTGGCGCTTTCGAACAGGTCAATCTCCTATTTGGGGAGAACCCTAATGTGGCTGTCCGCAAATGGACCGCTCCTTTCCACAAGGCCGGAATCCAGACCCACATGCTTGAGAGGGGCCTTAACGCGTTGAGAATGAATCCTGTGCCGAGGGATGTGAGGGACCTGATGTTCAAGGTGAAGAAAAAGCAAGGCACCGACATCGCCCGTTCCTTCTGCGGTCTCAATGACCACCGCAATCTCCGTGGTTCCGTCGAGGGCGCGAAGAAGGGTGGAATGATATCCCAGGTCGCCTTGTCAATCACCAATTCCCCGGTCCACACGGTTGAGTATTACATGGGCATCGTCGATAAGGTCGTGGAATACGGTTGCGATGAGATCTGTCTCAAGGATATGGCCGGAATCGGTCGCCCTACTTTCCTGGGTGAGCTGGTGAGGGACATCAAGAAGAAATATCCCCACATAGTTGTCCAGTACCATGGCCACACCGGTCCCGGTTTCTCTCCAGCCTCTATGCTTGAGGTAGCGCGCGCTGGAGCGGATTATTTGGATGTTGCCGTGGAACCGCTGTCTTGGGGTAAGGTTCATCCGGACGTGATCACTATCCGGGAGATGATGAAAGCGGACGGCTTTCTTGTGAAAGATCTCAACATGGACGCCTACATGGAGGTTCGCCGCCTCACGCAGAAGTTTATCGACGACTTCCTTGGCTATTGGATCAACCCTACCAACTCCCAGATGAGCTCGCTTTTAGTGGGTTGCGGTCTTCCTGGCGGAATGATGGGTTCGATGATGGCTGACCTGAAGGGTTTCCAGGGTGCGATCAATGCCGCACAGAGGTCTCACGGCCGTCCTGAAATGAGCCTTGACACCTTGATGGTCAAGCTTTTCCAGGAGGTTGAGTATGTCTGGCCTCGTTTGGGCTATCCGCCTCTCGTGACCCCGTTCAGCCAGTATGTGAAGAACACCGCCCTGATGAATCTCTTCAACATGCTCAATGACAAGCCTCGCTGGACCACGATCGACAAAGACACATGGGGAATGATCCTTGGCAATATGGGTCAGCTTCCCGGTCCTTTGGCTCCCGAGATCATTGAACTTGCCAAGGAGAAAGGACATGAGTTCTCGACCGGCAATCCTCAGGACAACTATCCCGACGAGCTCCCGAAGTTCAGGCAGATGATGGATGAGAAAGGTTGGGATTACGGCGAGGATGATGAGGAACTCTTCGAGCTCGCGATGCATGAGCGCCAGTACCTCGACTACAGAAGCGGCATAGCCAAGGAGCGTTTCAATAAGGAACTTGAGGAATTCAGGGCCAAGGCGGGAGCGCCTATAGTCGTTACCCGTCCGGTAGTTGATATGCCGAAGTTCGATGCAGATGAATATGCGAGGAAGTATCCGAACGCGGTTCCCGTTCAGGCTCCAGTCAAGGGTCAGCTTCTTTGGCAGGTTGATGTTGACGATGATTCTGCCGCCCCTGTGGCCGGAACAGCTGTCAAGGCCGGAGAAGGAATGGGATTCGTCCAGACTTATTACGGCATGGAAGAGATAGTTCCAGCCGTTGACGGAAGAGTTGTGGCTGTTCTTGGGAAGCAGGGAGAGAAGGTTGTCAAAGGCGAGATCGTGGCTTTCGTAGAAGGTCCTCAAGCATGAGAAGAAGTCTCACCATAGTTTCTGTTTTGCTGTCTGTCGCCTTGTTGGTGACGGGCTGCGACTTCTTCCGTGTTCTTGCCGGCAGGCCCACTTCGAAGGAGATCGAGGCGAAGCGGGTAGAGATTCTTCGCGCCTCCGTTCGGAATAATCATGCCGCGAAGAAAGACAAGGATGCGGCCACTACCCAGCAGGACGATGGCCCTTCGATAAGCTCAGGGACCGGGGATGTGACAAGCTCAGGCCCTTCGACAAGCTCAGGGACCGGGAAGGAGAAGAAGCGGTTCTATGTCATAATGGGCGCTTTCTCAAGCAGGGAAAACGCTGAGCGTTACGCCGAGAAGATTAAGGAATATGGCTACGAGCCGGAGTTCTTCGGTTTCACCGAAGGCCGTACGGCCGTCGGAATCGGCGGCACTGATGACCCTGAAGAGGCCAAGGCTTTCATGAACAAATTGAAAGGGCAGGATTTTTGCCCAGGGGGTGTCTGGATTCTTGACAGGAAAAGAAAATGAGAAAATTATTTACACTCTTGTCCCTGTGCGCCCTCTCTCTTCTCGGAGGAGTCTCTCTCCATGCCCAGTATAAGGCTGGCTACTCCGATTTGGGTGACAGTGAGACTGTTTCCGCTTTCAAACGGCATGTCAACACAATCGCTGCCACTATGATGGAAGGCCGCAAGGCAGGTTCGGAAGGGGAGAAGATGACCGCCGAGTACATCACCGAGGTTCTTAAAGAGTATGACATCGATGTCATCTCAGGCAAAAGCGGGGATCCGTTCGGCATCCTCCAAGACAACGGTGACACCCTCACCTCACGAAATGTCTGCGCATATATTCCTGGTGGCGATAAGGCCTTGCGAAACAATTACATAGTAATCGGTGCCAGAATCGACAATCTTGGGACAGGATCTATGACTGTGGATGGGGAGAAGGTAGAGAAGATCTATTACGGAGCCAACGGGAACGCTTCCGGAGTGGCTATGATGCTCGAGCTTGCCAGGATGCTCAAGACCAACAAGGCTTTGCTCAGAAGGTCTGTCCTTGTGGTGGGATTCGGTGCGTCAAGAGAGTCATTCGCTGGGTCTTGGTATTTCCTTAACCGCTCATTCTCAGATGTTTCCAACATCGATGCCATGATCAACCTGGACATGCTCGGTACGGGTTCGGAGGGTTTCTACGCCTACACCGCCTCCAATGCCGACATGAACGCGCAGGTTGAGGCGCTTTCCTCTGAGTTGCAGCCGATCAGGCCATTGCTGACCACGCAAGTGCCATATTCCTCTGATCAGGTAGCTTTCTACGATAAGGGTATCCCTTCCATCTTTTTCACAACTGGAAGGTATTCCGCACATGACACGGAAAGAGACACTCCTTCGATAATTGATTATGAGACAATGGAGAAGGAGTTGGAATACATCTACAGCTACTCGGTAGCCCTTGCCAATGGCCCGAAGCCCATATTCAACCCTTCCGAGGTTGTGAAGCTGACAGGCGGTGTGTCGGGTGCCGTGCCTTATTACGACTGCGACGTGAAGCCTTCTTTCCTTGGCAGCACTGATCCGGCCGTATTCCTCCAGAAATGGGTATATTCCTACATGAAGTACCCTGAAGAGGCTTTGAGTCAGGGGATTCAGGGTCGTGTGCAGGTTGATTTCATAATAGGTGAGGACGGCAAGGTGCGTGATGTCAAAGTGCTCAAGGGAGCGGATCCTCTTCTTGATGAAGAGGCGGTCAGGATCATCAGCGGTTCTCCCGCATGGAAGCCCGGAAAGGTGAGAGGCAAAAAAGTCAACGCGGAGATGTCCTTGTATGTTGAGTTCCGCCTTGAGAAGAAGGGGACGAGGAGTTTCGGGTTTAAGAAACATTGAATAATACTTAGAAATAGCTTATAGATAATGGATTACGATTTCAGGCAGATTGAGGGCAAATGGCAGGCCTACTGGGCTGCGAATGGCACTTTCAAGACGGAGGCGGATTCTTCCAAGCCCAAGTTTTATGTTCTGGACATGTTCCCTTACCCTTCGGGAGCCGGATTGCATGTGGGGCATCCTTTGGGATACATCGCGAGTGACATCTTCTCCCGTTACAAAAGGTTGAAGGGCTTTAATGTCCTCCATCCTATGGGGTACGACGCGTTCGGCCTTCCGGCTGAGCAATATGCCATCCAGACTGGACAGCATCCTGAAGTCACCACCGTCAAGAACATCAACCGTTATCGTCAGCAGATGGACCGGATCGGATTCTCCTATGATTGGGACCGTGAGGTGCGCACTTGCGATCCGGCTTATTACAAGTGGACCCAATGGGCTTTCTTGAAGATGTTCGGGAGCTGGTATGACAACGATTTGGGCAAGGCCCGCCCTATAGAGGACCTTGTAGCCGCTTTCGAACAAGGTGGTAGCGGTGCCGTAAACGCCTCTTGCTCAGAGCATGAGCCATTCTCCGCCGAGCAGTGGAAGGCTTTCTCGGAGAAAGAGAAGTCCGACATTCTGATGAATTACCGTATCGCCTATCAGGGCGAGACTTCTGTCAATTGGTGCGCCGGTTTGGGCACTGTCCTGGCCAATGATGAGGTCAAGGACGGTTTATCTGTTCGCGGAGGTTTCCCTGTTGAGCAGAAGAAGATGTTACAGTGGCAGCTCAGGGTCTCGGCATATGCAGGAAGACTCCTCGACGGACTTGACAAGATTGATTGGACGGACTCCCTCAAGGAGATGCAGCGCAACTGGATAGGCAAGTCGAATGGTTGTGAGGTGGTCTTCAAGTGCTTCAACGGTGAGACAGAGCATGACATCACCATATTCACTACGAGGGTGGACACCATCTTTGGCGTGACATTCATGGTTCTCGCCCCCGAGAGTGACTTTGTTGAGTTGCTCACGACTCCCGGGCAAAAGGCCGCTGTCGAAGAATACATCGCTTATGTGAAGAAGAAGACTGAGCGCGAGAGGATCGCCGAGACCAAGACCGTCACTGGTGTATTTTCCGGCTCATATGCTGTCAATCCCCTTACAGGAGAGAAGGTTCCGGTCTGGATCTCTGAATATGTCCTCGCTGGATATGGAACCGGTGCCATTATGGCTGTTCCGGCTCATGACAGCAGGGACTATGTGTTCGCGAAGACTTTCAATCTTCCTATCGTCCCGATCATTGAAGGCTGCGATGTCAGCGAGGAGAGCTTTGACGCCAAGGAAGGCAAGATGGTCAATTCCGGCTTCCTTGACGGATTGGAGGTGAAGGATGCTATTCCGGCGGCTATCAAGTACGTCGAGGAGAAGGGACTTGGCCATAGCAAGGTCAACTACAGGCTCCGTGACGCCATATTCAGCCGGCAGAGGTACTGGGGCGAGCCTTTCCCGATTTATTACAAGGACGGTATTCCTACCCCTGTTCCTTTCGAGGATTTGCCGCTTACGCTTCCTGAGATCACTGAGTTCAAGCCTACCGAGAAAGGGGAGCCGCCGCTTGCCAGAGCCAAGGATTGGACCTACAAGGGCTATCCTCTGGAGACCAGTACCATGCCTGGTTTCGCCGGTTCCAGCGCCTATTACCTCCGCTACATGGATCCTCACAATGACAACGCCTTGGTTGACAAGGATATCGACGCCTATTGGCGGGATGTGGATCTTTATATCGGTGGAACTGAGCACGCTACGGGACACCTGATTTATTCCCGTTTCTGGAACAAGTTCCTTTTCGATCTTGGTTATGTCTGCGAAGATGAGCCTTTCCGCAAGCTCATCAATCAGGGAATGATCCAGGGACGCTCCAACTTCGTCTATCGTATCGTCGGGACCAACAAGTTCGTGTCCCTCGGACTCAAGAGCCAGTACCAGACCACTGAGATCCATGTGGACATAAGTCTCGTCCGGAACGACAAGCTCGATCTTGATGGTTTCAGGGCTTGGAGGCCGGAATTCGCTGATGCTGAGTTCATTCTCGAGAACGGTGAATACATCTGCGGCTGGGCCGTCGAGAAGATGAGCAAGTCTATGTTCAATGTGGTCAACCCGGACAACATTTGTGACGACTACGGTGCCGACACCCTCCGTCTCTATGAGATGTTCCTTGGACCTCTTGAGCAGAGCAAGCCTTGGGACACAAAGGGCATCGATGGAGTCAACCGTTTCTTGAAGAAGTTCTGGAGGATGTTTTTTGAGGGTGATGATCTCGCTGTCTCTGATGATGAGCCTACCGCCGAGGAACTTAAAGTTCTTCACAAGCTTATCGGAAAAGAGGAATATGACATAGAGCATTTTTCCTTCAACACTACGGTCAGCGCCTTCATGATCGCTCTGAATGACCTCAGTGCCTTGAAATGCCGTAAGCGGGCCATTTTGGAGCCGATGGTCATCCTTCTTTCCCCGTTTGCCCCTCACATCGCTGAGGAACTTTGGTCACTGTTGGGGCATAAGGAGAGCGTCACATTCGCTTCATTCCCGGCATTCAATCCCGCCCTGGCTACCGAGGACACTGTCAAGTACCCGGTTTCCTTCAATGGCAAGACTCGTTTTGTGGTCGATCTTCCCAAGACCATGTCCGCGGCCGAGGTTGAGGCTGAGATCCGTGGAATGGAGATGACAACCAGATGGGTCGGCGACAAGACGATCGCTAAGGTTATCGTTGTTCCTGGAAGGATTGTCAACATTGTCATTAAATAACGGAAATGGACAAGGCGCGGAATAAAAAGAAAGGATCTTTCCTGAGTACCATTGATGACTATGTCGTCATCACGATAGGAGTGCTCTTTTACACCTTCGCATGGGCTGACATGCTGATTCCCAATGGAATAGCCAGCGGTGGTCTTACCGGTGCGTGTACGATTCTCAACTTCGCCACGGGTATCCCGGTCTACCTTTCTTATGTGATCATCAATGGTCTCCTCATCATCCTGGGAAGTATCGTTCTTGGTCGAGGGTTCGGGTTCAAGACCCTTTACGCCATCGGTCTTTCGACCTTAGGCCTTGATTTCCTGGCTGGGATGGAGTTCCTCCATGTGTTTTTTGACAACAAACTCCTGCTTGTCATCGTGGCTGCCATAATCGAGTCAATAGGCATCACCTGCATCCTGGCTCGCGGGGGGAGCACTGGCGGCACTGACATCGTCGCACTGATAGTCAATAAGTTCTGGCCGGTTTCGTTAGGCAAGGTTTTCTTGGCTGTCGATATGTTCATCATCGCTTCGATTCTCCTGATTCCAGGGAAGACTGTCGAAGACATGGTTTACGGTTATGTCGCCATGGTGATTTTCTCCGTGTTCGTGGATTGGGTCCTTCTTGGGCGAAACTCGACTTGGCAGATCATGGTCTTTTCCAACAAGTACAAAGAAATCGCGGACATGGTCATCAATGACCTTGAACGCGGAGTCACTGCCCTTGAGGCCACAGGTTGGTATTCCGGAGAGAACAAGAAGGTGCTTCTGATTCTTGTGCGTAAGCCAGAGCTCCATACCATCACAAAGCTAGTCAAGGAGATAGATCCCTCGGCATTCGTCACAGTGTCCTCGGCCAGTACGGTCTATGGTGAGGGCTTCGATGAGATGAAGACCGGCATCAAGTTAAAACTCAAAAAGAAATCCGAAAATGGCGAACAACGATAAGAACGTTCTTCGGACAATCAAGGAATATGTGCTCATAACCCTTGGAATCATCATCTACACCAGTGGTTGGACTATATTCCTGACTCCCAACAACATGTTTGGAGGTGGCGTGTCTGGTATAAGCGCCATTATCCAATTCGCTACCGGCATCAAGATGGGTTATACCTATTTTGTGATTAATGCCTTGCTGCTGCTGATCTCATTGTTCATCATCGGTCCTTCTTTCGGAGTGAAGACCATCTATGCGATTTTCCTGGCATCGTTCTGCTTGAATATTGAGCAAACCATTATCCCGGAGCCCTTCATCCAGGATTTCGCGCTCTCGAATGGAAAGCTGCTTTGCTCAATCATAGGTGGCTCAATGGCCGGTTTGGGAATAGGCATGTCGATTTCCCAGGGCGGAAGCTCCGGAGGTACCGACATCATAGCTCTGATCGTCACCAAATACAGGAATATATCCCCGGGTAAGGTGATTCTCTTGATAGATGTGTTCATCATCGCCTCATCTCTGCTTGTGCCTTCTTATACCCCTGAAGGTAAGCTGCTTCCTTTCGTGGACAAATTCATCACGGCGGTCTATGGAATGATCGTAGTGACGGTTTGCGGCAATATGGCAGATCTCTATCTCGCAGGTTCGAAGCAGAGTGTACAGCTGTTCATCCTCTCCCATCATTATGAGGAGATCGCCGACATGATCTCCCGTGACTTTCATCGTGGAGTTACAGTCCTGGACGGCAAGGGGTGGTACACGAAGCAGGAAGCTTCGGTGCTGATGGTGATAACCCGTAAGACCGACGTGAACCTGTTGCTTCGGTCCATCAAGAGGATAGACTCTGAAGCGTTCCTTTCAATTTCCTCTGTTGCCGGGGTATATGGCAAAGGATTTGACTCAATCAAGGATAAAAAATCTTAATTTTCGTTTTTTAAGAATTATTTTCGAGAGAAACCCCCAGCGTACCCCCACGCTGGGGGTTCTTCATTGCATTATTATGCCTAACTTCGACATGCGAAAGAAAAACTAATTATTAACCATTCTTATTCAACATGTCGATTATTGTAGCGGTTTTCCTGATTGTCGAATGTCTGGCCTTCTTGCTCAACGACCTCTCCCAAAACCATTCCCATTATTCCCGTCATCTCGCCATCAGATTGATGGCCGGATTGACCGGTGTGGCCCTGGTAACGCTGGAACTCATGACTTCCAGCCATGTGGACACACGTTATCTTTCTCTTGACATCGCCGCGGCGGTGGAGATCCTCCTCCTCTATCCATGCTCTTATGAGAAACCGACCATATCTTTCACATCGGCTCTCATTCTTGAGGCCGCGGTGTTGATCTCCTTGGTCTATTCTTTAATTGTACCTTCAGGCAATCTCTCATTCCGATCCGAGAGGTTATTCTTCTCTCATATTGTGGTCCTTGTGATATTCGCATCCTATTTCATGTCTGTCGCAGCCAAGAGGATCAGCGGGATAAGGATGTTTTTCAGAAACGCCGCCGTGTGGCACAGCATTGAGGATTATTCCCGTTTCATCTACTCGCTGGCTTTCCTCGGTTTAGGGATTCTGTCCCTTTGCGCCGTTCATCTTCCAGGAGACGCCGGGGAAATCATGGCGGTGCTTGGAGTGGTCCTCTATATGGCCCTGTTCGCCATTCTATATTTAAGGGATATGACAGGACGGACTTATGTGATGCCCCGAAGCACCGAACGCAAGGTGAAGGACATTATCAAAGGCAATCTTCGCACGTCATTCATAGACAAGGCGGAAGAGGACAAAAAGATGAACAACCTCTACAGCAGGGTGATGTTGTACATGAACGAGAAACAGCCCTTTCTCGATCCTGACTTCCGTATGGAGAATATGGCGGAAGATCTGTACTCTAATAAACTTTATCTTTCAAGAACAATTAACCTGCTGTCAGGCAGGAATTTCCGTCAGTTCCTCAACTATCACAGAATCCAATATGCGATCTCTTTGTTCAAGAAAGATCCTCGGCTGAAGGTGGGGGAGGTCGCTTCGATGTCCGGATTCAACTCGGCCGTATCCTTCAATATGGCCTTCAAGGTAAACATGGGCAAGACTCCCTCTGAATGGCTGAATGAGCATTCGCTCGACAGGTGAGGTGGAATATTAAAAAATCCTTATATTTGTCTTTGGACGAAACCAATTAGACAGATATATCATGAAAAAATTCATTATGGCGCTTCTTGCGGGAATAATCGCGTTTTCTCCCGTAACCGCCCAAAGCCGCAAGGCTGTGAAACAAGCCAAGAAAGATACTAAAGTCCTTGTCAAACAGTTCAAGTCTGACGGGTACAAGTCTCTGGACAATATCAAACTTGACGATGTGGTCAACCGGTATCTGACCACCTTATATTCAAAAAAGAACTATATTGAGGTCATTGGCAAGGCTGAAGACAAGGATCTTAACGCCGCTAAGGCGGAGGCTCGCTCCGACGCTCTTTACGGCTATCCCGATGATGATATTGAAGATTATTTCTTCGTCTATAAAAAGACAAGGAACAGGTTTGAAGTATTGTGCTATGCCGTGCTCAGCGGGCGTTCCGCGAAGGATGCCTCAAAGGATAGAACCCAGATCAGAAGGCGTTCAGACGGGACCGAGGCTTCCATAGCGTCCGCTCGTGCGGAGCAGGAGGCCAAAGAAGCCAAGCAAAGGGAAGAGAAGGCTAAGGAAAAGGCGCGAAAAGAGGCCAGGAAGGCTGAGAAAAAGGCCGAGAAAGCCAGAAGAGAGGCTGAGGATGCAAGGCAGAACGCTGTTTCAGCCAGAGAGAAGGTTGATGATTATAGGTAAGGGTCAATCCCTTTCCATGAAGACGGGGGTGGCGCGAGCAGCGTCACCTCTTCTTTTTTGACGGGGTGGATAAAACGGACTTCACGGGAGTGTAGGCATATACCTCCGTCCGGATTGGAGCGTGAAGCTCCGTATTTGAGGTCCCCCTTGATCACGCATCCGATGGAGGATAACTGGCAACGGATCTGGTGATGCCTGCCGGTCAATAACTCGACCGCCAAGAGATAGTACCTGTCCGTGCGGCCAATGAGTTTGTAACGCAAGCGGGCTTCCTTCGCCCCAGGGGTTCCAGCCTTAGTTGTGAAACTCTTGTTCAATTTCTCGTTTCTCACAAGATAATCAACAAGTTCCCCGGATTCTTCCGGTGGCGCAGCTTGGCAAAGCGCCCAATAGGTCTTGTGGATGTCTCCAGTGCGGAACATCTCCGAAAGCCTGGATAGGGCCTTGGAAGTTTTGGCGAATATCACGATGCCGCTCACGGGCCTGTCAAGCCTGTGCGGCACGCCAAGAAACACTTTGCCTGGCTTGGAGTCCCTTTGGGCGATGTAGGCCTTCAAGGTCTCAGCCAGGCATTCGTCTCCTGTCTTGTCCCCTTGGACGATCTCCCCGGGGACTTTATTGAACACTAGGACATGGTTGTCCTCATGGAGAATCCTCGAAGAAAGGTCCCCAAACTCCAAAGGGTCCAGTCTCCGATATTCCATCTTATTCTTGGATTGGCACGAGGGCGAAAGAAGGCATACCCTTGCAGCAGAGTTTTCCGTTCACCTCGAGTTTGGCGGTGCAGAAAAACAGCTGGCCGCGCCTCTCATCAAGACTTGCGGTAACCTCGCACACATCCCCGGGTTTGACGGAATTCTTGAACCTGACTTTGTCGATGCCGGCATACAAGGTGATGTGCCCGGGAATCTCATCTTTGACCAGAATGGCGCAGCTTTGTGCCATAATCTCGCAAAGGATGACTCCGGGTACTACCGGATTACCAGGGAAATGCCCTCTGGTGAAAAACTCGTCCTCTTTGATTGTGTACTTGGAGTGGGCGAGCCCGTTTTCGTCAATGTAGGCCTCTTCTATGAGGAGCATGGGCTCCCTATGTGGGAGGAACTTCTTAATGTCCTCTTTATTAAGTATTTCTGACATTGTAGGTTATGGTTAGTCTTCACATTTTCTGAAAGCGACGCAAGCGTCGTGTCCGCCGAATCCGAAGGAGTCGGATATTCCAAGAGTGAGATCCGCCTTGACAGCCACGTTAGGTGTGTAGTCGAGGTCGCACTCAGGATCGGGAGTGTCAAGATTGATGGTGGGAGGGCAAATGCCGTCACGCAACGCGAGGATAGTAGCTATCGCTTCGGCGGCGCCGGCAGCACCGAACATATGTCCGGTCATCGACTTGATTGAGCTGATGTGAGCCTTGTAGGCGAAGTCTCCGAGGGCGTTCTTGTAAGCCAAGGTTTCAGCGGCATCATTCAGTTTGGTGCCTGTGCCATGGGCGTTGATGTAGAGGTTGTCTTTCTCTTTGTCGAAATTGGCCTCCTTAAGAGCGAGTTCGATACACTTGGCCTGGGTGGTACCATCCGGCCTGGGGGCGGTGGAGTGGTAGGCGTCGCAGGTGTTTCCATATCCGACCATCTCTCCGAGGATCACTGCTCCACGGGCTTTGGCGTGCTCATATTCCTCAAGGATAAGAGAGGCGGAGCCGTCTCCCATAACGAATCCGGCGCGGTTGGCGTTGAACGGCAATGACGCGTATTTCGGATCGGTGGACCTTGATAGGGCTTTGAGGTTGGCAAACCCAGCGATTCCGATCGGAATGGTGGCGTTCTCGCTTCCACCGGTGATGATGGCATCAGCATAGCCATGCTTGATGGCCCTGTAGGCTTCTCCCATGGCGTTAGTGGAGGTGGCGCACGCTGTCACGATGTCGAGGCAGGGGCCTTCCGCATGATTGAGGATGGCGATCTGGCCAGCGGCGATGTTGGAAATCATCGTGGGGATGAAAAGCGGGGATATCCATTGACCGGAAGGGTCGTCGATCATCTTGGCCATCTCCCTGTACTGAGTGGCGAAACCGCCGATACCAGAGCCGAAATAAACTCCGAACCGTAAAGGATCGATATTCTGTCCTTCACCGGTGGATACGAGACCGGATTGCTTCACGGCCTGATAAGCCGCTGCGACGCCGAACTGTGTGAAAAGGTCCTGCTTGCGGATGAAAGGCTTGTCCATCCCATAGTCCTCGGCGTGAAACTCCTTGACCTTTCCTGCGATCCTCACGGGAAGCTGCTCAGTGTCCTCACTCTCAATCACTTCTATCCCGCAGTAACCGTCGCAAAGGTTTTTCCAGAAAGTGTTGACGTCATTTCCGACGGGGGAGATGACACCCATTCCAGTGATAACTACTCTTTTGTCCATGTATGTCTTGATTTATTATTCTTCAACAATTCACAAATATAACGATTTATCAGGAGATTACCACTCCAGCACTGCGGCTCCGGACAGGAGGCCGGCGCCGAAAGCGCTCAGTACGATAATGTCTCCTCTTTTGAACATTCCCTTCCTGTTGCATTCATCAAGAAGGATCGGGCAAGAAGCTGAAGATGAGTTGCCATGATCCTGAATATTGACGGGGAAGCGGTCTGAAGGGACCTGCATGAAGTCGATGATCGAGTCTATGATCCTTTTGTTGGCCTGATGGACCATGAACCAGGACACATCCTCTTTCTTGATCCCGACCTCGTCCAAAAGGCCTTTGACTCCATTTGTGCAGGCTTCCACGGCGAAGCGGAAGACCTCGCGGCCACGCATCTGAAGAGGAACGTCCATCTCGGCCTTGTTGATGTAAGGTGTTGATTCAAGCTTCCTTCTCATGAATAACTTGTCAGTGTCAGGTTGGGCTTTGAGCTTTGTGCCCTTGATGTTGTCTCCGGCTGTCAAAACCGCGGCACCAGCTCCGTCTCCGAAAAGGACGCAGGTTGAACGATCCTGCCAACTGGGCATCCTTGTGGGCTCTTCGATGCAGGCGATCAGCACATTCTTGGCTTTGCCGGCTTTGTAATATGCTTCGGCCATGTCCAAGGCGTAGATGAAGCCAGGGCAGGCGCAGTTGATGTCAAACATCGCGCAATTCAAGCCGATCTTCTCAGCCACAACGCAGCTCATTCCAGGAGTGATATGCTCTGAAACCACATTGGAAACAATGAACAGGTCGATGTCCTCGACTCCTAGCCCGGCCATTTCCAAAGCCTTCATGGCAGCTTCCGCTCCCAAGTCCTCAATCCTCTCTTCGGAAATAACGTGCCTGGATTTAATCCCGGTACGTGTGGTGATCCACTCATCGCTGGTGTCCAGGAAGGTGGATAACATCTCGTTGGTGACAATCTTTCTCGGAAGCGCGCTTCCGGTTCCAATTATTCTCATATATCTCTTAGATCTTTCTTTTATCCTACAAATTTACCAATAACCCCGCATGCGGCAAAATAATTGTGGCGAATGTCGCTTTAGGCTCGCGATAAATGGCTCGATGTGGTGAATATGGTCCATTTGTGGTGAATACAAAGCCTTTTAGATAATCCCGAAAAGTGTTATATTTGCATTCCCGCATTTGAAGATGGCATCACCGACGAAGACTATTCCTGATTATCTCAGGGGCAAATATCAGCTGATCTACACCGTGACTTTCGCGGCGTTTTTCTCCATAGTCTTTCTTCTGTTGAGCCTTCCTTTTTCCCATAACAGTTGGATGGCGCTCGGCAACTCCAAGTTTTTCGCGTTCACTGTGCTTTTCGCCTCAGGTTCCTTGACACTGGTCGCTCTCAGCCGTCTCCTGATGTATAAGACAAGGAATGTGTTGAAGATGACCTATTTAGGGTATTCAGCATGGTGTGTGGCCGAGGTTGTCGTCATCTGTCTGGCTTACTCGTTCATCACTGTACCTATCACGGAGATTGGCTGGGATCAGTTCCCGAAGACTTTAGGCAATGCCCTACTTTACGGAACCATCTCATTGATAATTCCTTACATATTAGCGGGAATGTATTTTGCCCTTCAGGACAAGAATCAGATCATCCGTCTGATGAACTATGGCAATGTGGTGATGGACGAGAATATGCTTCCTTCCAAACTTGAGAAGATCACTCTGTTCGACAACAGCGGGAATCTGAAACTTTGCGTCAACTCTTCCAACCTCTATTATCTGGAGTCTGATGACAATTATATTATTGTCCGTTACACCGACAGCAGGGGAGACCTCAAGCGTTACATGATCCGTTGCAAGATGAAGACTGTTGAGGAGAGTTTCAAGGGCAGTGACCTTGTCAGGTGCCACCGGAAATACATTGTCAACATGGACAAGGTTAAGGTTCTCCGGAAGGAGAAGGACGGCTATGAGTTGGATCTAGATAACGACACCATCCCCCCGATTCCCGTTTCTAAGACGTACGAGGAGAATGTGTTGGCGATATTCAATAACGCTGTATTATCTCGTCAGTCTATCCAGTGACAGTTCGACAAGTGAACGGACCATGGCCTTATAGTCCGGATTGCTGCTCTTCAGGTACCTGTTGGCGATAGCGCAGCAGACTGTCCCGGCCTTGTGCCCCAACTGTCTCGCTAATCCTGCCACCGCTGAGCCTTCCATTTCGAAATTCGTGATCCTGTATTCTCCGTAGCGGAAAGACTCGAACTTCTCAAGCATGTCCGGCATGGCCAGGCCCAAACGTACCACCCTGCCTTGAGGTCCATAGAAACCTGAAGCGGAGATAGTCATTCCCTTGACAGTGCAATCCTCAAATCTTGTGATAAGATCCTCGCTCGCTTTCGCGAAGTAGGGGGTGGGAAGGTGTCTGTCCCATCCGGTATGCTCCATGAAAGAATCTTCCATGTCCTTATCGGACACCCTGTTTCTGTCCGCATACCAATTAAGCAGGCCGTCACAGCCTATCGAGTAATGAGAGAAAATAGGCGACCCGATGGGGATGTCCTCCTGGATAGCGCCAGTGGTGCCAATCCTTAGGATTGTCAGCTCCCGGTGGTTCTTCTTGACCTCTCTTGTCTCGAAATCAATGTTTGCCAAGGCATCCAGCTCAGTCATCACGATGTCACAGTTGTCTGTTCCGATACCGGTCGAAAGTGCGGTGAGCCTCTGCCTGAAGCTCTATCCATCCGTGCAACTGGGCGAAGTAGGCAAAGCGTCCGTTGGGTTCCACGAAGTCGCGCATCTCGCGCTCGAAGTCCTCGGCACTCAGGTGCTCGGCGTTCTTCAGGCGTTCGGCCAGGAGTTTGCCCACCTTCTCAGGGGTGTCAGCCCGGCGCAGGTCGTAGGCGGCGTGACGGTCCAGGTTGTACAGCACCTTATAGGCCAGGGCGTCAGAGTAACGCTGTCCCTGGGTCAGGATTCTCAGGCTCTCGCAGGCCATCACGTCCTCGTGACTGAACATCCACGACAGGAGTCGTCCGTCGGTCAGACTCAGCCAGTCGTCCTCTGTCAGCTGCTCATAGCCGAAGGCATGGACAATCTGTTCAATGGTGGACGAGGGATATTTCGACCGGAAGGGCACGTCCTTGTCAAGGTCGAAGACACAGCGCATGATGGACACCCTATAGTCGGGCTTGGCGTTCTCGTCTTCATCGTTCCTGAAATAGGAGCGCAGGCGCTCGATGTCGCACTTCGAGTGTGACTCCAGATAGAGGAACAGCGAGTCGTTGGGATTGCGCAGCAGCAGCGAGTACTGCTCAATATAGCTCAGCATG
>OMQO01000078.1 GCA_900313275.1 uncultured Bacteroidales bacterium | reverse complement strand
GATTTCCAATCCATGGAACAGCATGTCTTTCAGCTCCTTCTCGTCTTTAGGCGCGGCAATCGTGGTGTTGGGGACGCTCCTCATAGCGGCAAGATCGAACACTCCCTGATGGGTGGCGCCATCTTCTCCGACTACTCCGGCCCTGTCGAAACAGAGCACCACCGGGAGATGTTGGAGAGCCACATCGTGTATTATCTCATCGTAGGCTCTCTGAGCGAAGGTCGAATAGATACAGCAATATGGTTTCATGCCTCCGGCGGCCAGTCCGGCGGCGAAGGTCACAGCATGCTCCTCTGCGATTCCCACATCGAAGAACCTGTCAGGAAACTCTTCGGCGAATGCCGTCATGCCGCTTCCTGTGGCCATCGCGGGTGTGATTCCGACCACTTTGGGGTCTTTCCTGGCCAGTTCCCTGAGCACCTCTCCGAAGACATCCTGGTAACGGTCCTGTTTGTAAGGTCCTGATAACCTTTTTCCCGTCTCCGGATCGAATTTACCAGGTGCGTGCCAAGTTGTGGGATCAGTCTCAGCGGGGGCATAGCCCTTACCCTTAACAGTGCAGGTGTGAAGTAGTTTAGGCCCCTTTATCTCTTTGAGCCTCTGGAGGGTGCGTACAACCTCAGCGATGTCGTTCCCGTCAATAGGACCGAAATATCTGAAACCGAACGCTTCGAAAAGATCACCACCGGATTTGTTGACCAGACCAGCTTTGGTCTTCCTGACAGTTCTTTGTACCCAGCTGCGGAACCTGCTGGATCCCAATTTGTTCCAGACTTTTGTCTTGAGTTTGTTGTAGGCCGGATCAGTTGTGAAGTTCAACAAGTAGGAGTGAAGTGCTCCGCGGTTGCCGTCAATAGCCATCTCATTGTCGTTCAAGACGACCAGGATGTCGTCGTCTGCTTCGCCGGCGTTGTTGAGACCTTCGAGAGCCAATCCTCCCGTCATAGCGCCATCTCCAATCATAGCGGCAACCTTCTCCTTAGAGCCGGTCAGCCTGGCTGCCCTGGACAAGCCTAATGCAGCGGAGATGGAGGTGGAGGCGTGCCCGGCTCCAAATGCGTCGTAGGGGCTCTCGTCCCGGTTGGGAAAGCCGCTGAGCCCGCCTGGCTTACGATTATTCTTGAAGGCTTCCTTCCTTTCGGTCAATATCTTATGGGCATAGGCCTGGTGGCCCACGTCAAAGACCAACTTGTCTGAAGGAGTGTCATAAACATAGTGGAGTCCGACAATAAGTTCAACCGCACCTAGGCTTGAGGCCAGATGGCCGGGATTTGTGGCGCAACAAGAGACTATATATTCACGGATCTCACCGCAAAGGGTCCGCAACTCGTCGATGCCGAGTTTTTTCAGGTCCTTCGGGGAGTTTATGCTGTCGAGAATCTTCTCCATTATCAGAAACTTGAAAAACAAAGGTACGATTTTATTCTTGGTAAACCTTGTTTTCGCTGGATTTGTGTTATTTTTGTCCCCGTTAAAACAAAATTATTTATGTCTGAGACTTCTGTCAAAACCACTTTGAGGGATTCGGCGGCAATGAGGTGGATAGCCCTGCTGCTGCTTGCCCTCGGTATGTTCTGTGCCTACATTTTCATGGACATCCTTTCCCCGATCAAGGACCTGATGGAATCCACACGTGGATGGGATTCCAAGGCATTCGGTACCATGGAGGGCGCGGAGACGTTCTTGAACGTGTTTGTGTTCTTCCTGATATTCGCCGGAATCATTCTGGACAAGATGGGCGTCCGCTTCACGGCGGTGCTGTCAGGAGCTGTTATGCTGTTGGGCGGCGCGATCAAGTACTACGCCATCAGCGAGTCGTTCATGGGCTCCGGCCTTGAGAGCTGGTTCACGAGCAATCTTAACTGGCACACCGGAATCGGTTTCATTGACGACATCCTGCCGTTCTACCAGAATATGCCGGCCTCAGCCAAGCTTGCCGCCCTGGGTTTCATGATCTTCGGTTGCGGTTGTGAGATGGCTGGAATAACCGTCAGCAGGGGAATAGTCAAATGGTTCAAAGGCCGTGAGACAGCGCTTGCGATGGGTTCAGAGATGGCTCTTGCCCGTCTGGGAGTGGCCACATGTATGATTTTCTCGCCTTATTTCGCCAAGCTCGGAGGACAGATCAATGTCAGCCGTTCCGTCGCATTCGGAGTGGTGCTGCTCTGCATCGCGTTGATATTGTTCATCACATATTTCTTCATGGACCGCAAACTCGACAGCCAGACCGGCGAGGCGGAAGAAAAAGACGATCCATTCAAGGTTTCCGACATCGGAAAGATCCTCTCCAGCCTTGGTTTCTGGCTTGTCGCCCTTCTCTGCGTCCTTTATTATTCGGCGATTTTCCCGTTCCAGAAATATGCTGTCAATATGCTCCAGTGCAACCTGACCTTGACCGAACCGGCCGCCGGTTCATTCTGGGCGGGTGAGGCGGTCACTATCGTCCAGTACATCATCATGCTCATGGTCGCGGTTTGCGCCTTCTCCAGCAACTTCATCAAGAATAACAAGGGAATGAAATACGGCCTGATGGCTGCCGCCATAGTGGCGCTGGTTGTCTATTGCGTGATGGGATTCAAACGCGGTACCGCCGAGACGATATTCGCCGTGTTCCCGCTTCTCGCCGTGGCCATCACTCCTATCCTCGGCAACTATGTGGATCATAAGGGCAAGGCGGCTTCGATGCTGCTTATAGGCTCGATTCTCCTTGTATTCTGCCATCTCACCTTCGCGTTCATCCTGCCTTTGTTCAAGGGCAGCGCTGTGGGCGGAACTATAGTGGCATACGTCACGATCCTCGTTCTTGGAGCCAGCTTCTCCTTGGTCCCCGCGGCTCTGTGGCCTTCAGTTCCCAAGCTCGTGGATGAGAAAATCATCGGATCAGCTTACGCTCTTATCTTCTGGATTCAGAATATCGGGCTTTGGCTTTTCCCGATCTTGATAGGCAACGTTCTCACCAGCACCAACGCCCCCGGAACTCCTCCGGATCAGCTGAATTATACCTGGGCACTTGTGATGTTGGCTTGCCTTGGAGTAGCGGCGATGTTGATCGGCCTCTATTTGAAGGTCGTTGACCGCAAGAGGCACCTCGGACTCGAGGAACCGAATATCACGGAATAAGATTTCATCTAGATTTCAGCTAAACCCGCTCTGGCACTTGCAGGAGCGGGTTTTTGCGTCTATTGTCACCGACATTCTGCCAGTTCCACCTGCCATGTGGTGAGGTGTGATGTGCCACATGGCTTGATTTAGGGCATATTCCTGCCATGTGGTGTGGTACATTGTGCCACATGGCGGGATTATAGCGGGATGAGGACAATATTCCCTCTTTGTCCTACAGGCATTTTCGGCCGTTGATTTGTGAAATTGGAAGAATAACTGTACCTTGCTGAAACTTAAATTAAACTCAAAGATTATGAAAAGCAAAACCCTTGAATTTCAACTAGTTTCCACAGATCACCTTATCAAGGGTGTGTGGTTTAGGAACGATCAGGACTACAAAGTGGGAATGAATTACGTGGCTATAATTGCCATCACTTCGGGAATTACAGTGCTCGCGTTCATTCTGATGTCAAATCATGTTCATCTATTGCTTCAGTGCTCCAGAGAAGAAGCGGAACGCTTCATCAATGAATTTAAACGGAGATATTCAGAGTATCTCAATAGGCGTTATGGCACGGATGACTTCCTCAGACTCAATAAAATAGATGTGCGGCCTGTCTTTCTGGAGGATGAGTCTTTGGAGAAAGCCTTCGCTTACATTCTGATGAATTGCGTTGCAGCTAATATTTGTCTGACAGCAAATGACTATCCTTGGAGCAGTGCGGGAATTTACTTTAACCTGAACACTCCTCGAGGAGTCCGTTTTGGCGACCTTCCAATAACAACTCGGCGTAGATTGCTTCACAGTAGGGCCGAAATACCTGATGGCATTCTGATAGGTGAAGACGGTTATATACTACCCGGTTCATATATCCCTGTCAAGTTTGTGGAATCTGTGTTCAAGACCCCTAAAAGGATGAATTACTTTCTGTTGAGTTCTTCGAAAGCAAAGAGGGTACTCGAAGCTGAAGGAGGTCTGCCTGCTTTCACCGATAACACGATTATGTCTGCCATTCCGGATTTATGCAGATCCTTATTCCGTCGGTCTGGAGCGGATGAATTGAGTGAAAAGGAGAAGGCTGAACTAATAAAACAGGTCAAATATCGTTTTGGTGCTGATGTCTATCAAATCTCCCGGGTTTTGGGTATGACATATTCAGACGTGACAAGATTGTTGGAGAGATTCTAAGGTCTCTCCATTATGCCACACCACAGGAGGCTTTCATTATGTTGAGGGAGTGTCTAGATGAAGCTCGGGACGGTTGGCTGAGCTGCGCCTCAAGCCTATAGCGAGCAGGAGGGCGAGGATACAGACGCAGACGAACATAATCTCCACCCCCACGGCGCCGACGGCGTTGGAAGTCGCCGCGTCTGAGGACTTGGCGGCGAGGATGTTCCCGGCGAACATTTTGAAAAGCATGAGCCCCAGATTTTGCACCCAATAGGTTAACGCATAGGCGGTTCCGAGCACTTTAGCGGGAACGAGCTTAGGTACTGAAGGCCACATGGCGGCAGGGACAAGGGAATATCCGAAACCGAGGAACACCATCGAAAGATATCCATAGAAAGGCACTCCTGCTGGAGCGAATGCCAATAGCAAGTGGGCCACCAAAGCTAGTATGGCTCCGACCACCATCCAGCGGGTTCCCTTCCCGATCTTGTCCACCATGATTCCGAATAACGGAGCGAACACCACCGTTGAGAACGGAAGCATCGAGACCATCCAGCTGGCAGCCTCGACCGGCACCCCAAAACGGGGGATCAAGATGGCGCTGGCGAATTTCTTGAAAGAGATGATGCTGCTGTAGAAGAAGACGCACAGCAGGGCTATCATTATGAACTGCTTGTTCTTAAGCAGCCCCAGGACATCCTTGAACCGAAACTGCTCCTCCTCCGGTTCCTGAGCTTGTCGAAGGACTGGCCCTCCGCTAAGGGACTGTTTCATCCGGTCGAACCTCGCGTCCATGGCCACGAACAATGCCCACAGGATCATTCCGGCGGCCATCAGGCCCAGCCCTAGGAATGCGGGCCGGGCCGTCTCCGCCAATGAATATATCTCCCCTGGAGCTTTGGCTGCCACAAGCCGTGGTGAAATCACCAGGGCGAAGGCCGTTCCGAGCCGGGCGATAGCGAGTTGCAGACCCATGGCGAAAGCCATCGGTCCGTCCTTGAACCATTTGGCTATCGACCTTGTGACTGCTACCCCGGCGATCTCGCTGCCCAGTCCGAACAACATACACCCGACATAAGCCACTGATAATGAGGTTTTTGGAGCGAGTCCCGAGGTGATAGCCCAGGCAACTAAGGCCGCCCCGCCGGCCATCATTCCAACGAAGATGGAGCCGGTTATCCGTACACCCCATTTGTCCAGGAGCATCCCGCATATCACCAGTCCTCCGAACACACATAGGACTGAGTAACCGCTTGTGTAAAGACCGTAATCAGCTGAGTTCCAGCCAAGTTCCAGCAGCGATGGGTTGTCGAACAGGTGCGAGAGGGTGCTGAACATGTCGTCGAAGAAGTACGACGCGAACATCGGCACCACCAGGCATGCCAGAGCCAGCCAGGGCAGAAACTTTTTATTGAACAGTGATGTCATCCACAATTATGCTAAAGTAGTTATCGTACCTGCTGTTGGCGTTATGCAACGCTGTCTTGTAGGCTTCCTTGCAACCTACCGTAACATGGATTGAAGTCAGTGGAAGCAGAACATCGCAAACGTTTCCTTATGGTTTTGCCCGGATCACGCTCGCATAGTCAGGCCATGCAATCTTGTAGGCGTTCACGCTTGAGGCAGGCACGAATATCGCAGCGATGTCAATCCGCACTCCAGCCCCTGCGCTTGTGCTGGTTGCATTGTCATAAATAAGAGAATCGTAGAGGCTTGAAAGTGGTGTCGGCGAGCTCAGGTAGAGTTCGAGATCCGTCGGGCCGTCTGCCCTGTGGTTGAACATAACGGTAGTCCCTACGTTAGTTAGGCTGTTGCCAATAGTCAACTTTTTGAGATTGACACTGTACCCTAATCCACTTTGGGCAATTGTCTTAATCGCCGGGAGACTGAGGCTGTCGAGTTTGTTGTTATATAAGCCGTAGGCTTCGATAGTCTCTAGTTTCGGCGCGGACAATTGCTTTGCTCCTGTCCAACCGATTCCACTGGGGCTAATCTTAACAAGTTCGGGCAAGTTGAAATACTTGAGAGCGGAGCAAAAGTAAAAACCATACCTGTCGACAGTCTTGAGATTCGGTAAGTCAAGTGTATTAGATGCTGTGGAGTTTGAGCCGGCATTAGAGAGTCTTCTGCAATAATAGAAGGCGAATTTCCCGACTGATTCCACGTTCCCTGGATTTTTCAAAATTAATCCGGTGAGAGCTTGACAATTGTAGAATGTGCTGTCCTTAATCTCGCTGACAGGACCGACGAAGGCGGTCGTGAGGCTGGAGCAATTGTTGAACGCTGATTTGCCGAGAGAAGTTAATCCGTTGGCGGTGAATTGTTTCAATGCTGAGCAGTCCTTGAAAGCCCTGTCACCGACTGTAGTAACAGACTTGTAAAGGGACACCATTTCCACAAGATTCTGGCTGTACTTCATGCTTGAGCATCCTGAGAACGCGTCGTTACCGATTGAGGTAAGGACATAGTCGTAGTAAAGGGGGAAGACCAGAAGATGGGAGTCGCCCTTGAAGGCCGCATCGCCGATTTCTGTCACTGTACCAGGGATTGAGATCCAATCCAACTTGTTGTTCCAATCAGCGGTTGAGAAAGCCCTGGCGGGAATTTTGGTGATGATGTCGTCGAAGGGGTAAACGGAGACCTCCAGGTTTTCCGCGAATTCATTAGTCAACTCTGATGGAATCTGGACCAAGGGACGGATCTTGTCGGTTGAGCCGAAAAGCTGAACCCTTTTTGATGCGATAAGGTCTGCCCCGAAATCGGTGCCGCCCAAGCCGTAATGACTTCCTTCATTGCCAACAAGATGATACCAGATCTCGTTGTTGGCCTGATAAGCGATGAAATGATTCCTCTGTGCATACCAATTGGGACGGTCTTGCGATTGGTATTCCCAATACCCCGCTCCGGGAACGGCGATCACGAATGTGTCGTTGGTGTTATCGAACGCGTTATCGCCAAGTTCGGGAGGTGTCGCACTGTCCATCCCAACTTGTTGCAAGCTTGTGCAGCCTGAGAAAGCCCAATCCGATATGTTGGTGACCGACTTCGGGATATTTATCCTTTCAAGGTTCGCACACTGTGCGAAAGCGGCCCAGCCGGTGCTTGTGACGCCATAGAGAATACTTATGGTTTTTAAGGTAGAGCCGTAGAAGGCCTGGGCTCCGATTTGGGTAACAGATGAAGGAGTCTGGTAGTTCGTCAGGCCCGCGGTCGCCGTGGCGATCAGTATTCCGTCTTTAATTAAGCAGTGGCGGTCTTCACTGATCAAATCGTTATCGCCTTCAAATGACACGAGGCTTACGCAGTTCATGAACGGATTATCGTCCTCTGGATCGATGTTCACATGACTTCCCAAAGTGACGCTTGTCAAATTCTCATTGTTCTGGAAAGCATGCACCCCCAACCTATTGGTGTTAGGAATGTTCACGGAACTTAGGTCGCAACCATGGAAAGCGTAATCATCAATCTCTTCCAGAAAATCACTTCCAAATTCAACGCTATTCAATCCGGTACAGAACTCGAAAGCCCGTTCTCCAATCACACTGACGGAGGCAGGGAGCGAGACACCCGTCAATAGGAGCTTATTCCTGAAAGCCTCTGCGGGAACAGAATGTATCGGTTCGCTGAATTGGACGACCCAAACCTGCCGGTCGGAGTCAAAATAAGGAGTTATTTCCTCTCCGCTGCCAGTCACCCAACCACTCCAGTCCGAGACATTTATGGCGTCTTCCTGGATGCTGCCATCGCGAAGTGTGAACCAGATCTCGTTGTCAGTCTGTGCGGCCACGTACTGGCTCTCGTACGTGCTCCAGTATTGGGTTGTCTTATAGGCGTTCAGGAGGTTGCCCGGGACATAAATCTTGAGGCTGGCGTCGGGATTATAGAACATATTGCCCATGGACGAGCCGTACGCGATGACTGTCGGGATAGCCGTGGGATTGAGTTTCACCTCTTTCAGTTTCCTGCAATTATTGAAAGCCTTTGTTCCAATCGAGGTGAGGGTTGTGGGAATGGTCACGCTTTCCAGGTAGCTGCACCAACTGAAAGCATCCGGTTCGATGCTCAGTAACCCTTCAGGTAAAAATATCGATTTGGGGGCGGTGTAGTCAAACGCTAGCTGTGCGATAGATGTGACTCCGGATGGGATGGAGTATGACTGGCCAGAGTATCCTGTCCCGGCGAAATGTAGAAGGACTTTATTACCGTCGGCTTCATCCAGGATGAGGCATCTGCCATCGGCGGAGGCGAACTTGCCGACGAACCGCTCAATTATGTGACTATTGATAAACGGGGAGTGGTGTATTCCGTTTGTCACGGAGCCGAAAGTCCGGATTGATTCAGGAATGGTCACTCTCTTAAGATGGTCTAAATACTGGAAAGCGTATTCTTCAACCGTTTCCAATCCCTCCGGCAGCACCAACTCCTCAATGCCATACATTTCCCAGAAAGCATAAGACTTGATTGTCTTCACATTGCTCCCGAAGTTTATATCCTTAAGACTGGAGCATCCCCTGAAAGCGTATGCTTTAATCGTCTCCACGCTTTCAGGCAGAGTGACAGAAGTGAGGTTTGACAAATTGTAAAAACCGTAACTGTCAATCTCGGTCACTGGGGCGGTGAATCTGATGATTCCGACCCCGTCGTTGTCTGCGGGAGCGACGCTGTTGGCGGAGTCAACCACGTTGCCGGTCTCGGAATCAACGTTGTAAGTGACCGCCTCGTTGTCGCTCGTGGTGTACCAGATCTCGTTGACACCCTGTGTCGTGGACCGCACCCAGCCTGTGCTGACTCCGTTTGAGATGTTCTGGGCGTTCTCAATCCTCACATCCACGGGCTCCGACAGGTTCCTGAACTTGATCCTGTTCAGGGGCCGCTCAGCGCGGACCTCATAGGTGCCCTCGTAACCGTCTCTCCTGCGAAGCGTGACGGAGTAGCCGTTGGGCAAAGCGACATCGGGAAGGGTTATGAT
>OMQO01000021.1 GCA_900313275.1 uncultured Bacteroidales bacterium | reverse complement strand
AGTGTAGTTCATCTGGCGAAGGTCGTTGATAAGTTCCTTGAAAAAGCCTCGGCACTGCTCGAAATCATCGAATTGGTATTCAACAGAGCAGAGTTCGAGCACAAGGTCAAGCATGTATTTCTGCCTGTCCATCGGACAGAGAGCGTCCACGTCGTCGAAAGCGTCCTGCTGGAGGAACACGAAGTCGATCAGTTCGGACTTCCAGAAACTGATGTGGTAACCGATTGGCACACCATCGTCTCCGAGGATGTTGATCTGCTCGTTGGCTTCTCTTCCGCGGCGGAGTATGTTCTTGGCTTCCAACACCTTCTGAACCCACCCACGCTCGACATTACGGTCGAGGTAGGTGATGATCTCAGGGTACTCAAGGTATTTTGAATAGGAATCTATGGGATTGACCGCAGGGTACCTCTTCTGGTCCGCTCGGTTCTGCTCGAGACCATAGAAGCACCTGGCGGCTTTCTTGGTGGACTCGGTGACCGGTTCCTTTAGGTTACCTCCGGCAGGGGAGACCGTGCCTATGAAGGTGACGGCTCCTTTCTCGCCATTGTTCAAAACCACCATTCCAGCTCTTGAATAGAAGTTCGAGATGATGGCCGACAGGTCCACCGGGAAGGCGTCGGCTCCAGGAAGTTCCTCCATTCTGTTTGACATCTCCCTCAAGGCCTGGGCCCAGCGGGATGTGGAGTCCGCAAGGAGGAGGCATTTGAGTCCCATCGCCCTGTAGTATTCACAGATTGTCATCGCGGTGTAAACGGATGCTTCACGAGCGGCGACCGGCATGTTTGATGTGTTGCAGATGATGGTGGTACGCTCCATGAGATGCCTTCCGGTGTGGGGATCGATCAGCTCAGGAAATTCCGTGAATATCTCAACGACCTCATTTGCCCTCTCACCGCAGGCTGCCATGACTATCACATCAGCCTCTCCTTGCTTCGCTATGGCATGCTGGAGAACAGTCTTGCCACAACCGAAAGGCCCCGGGATGAATCCGGTGCCACCTTCGGCGATGGGGTTGAAAGTGTCGATGCAGCGCACTCCGGTCTCCATGATCCGCTGCGGCCTCGGTTTCTCTTTATATGCCTTGATGGCCACTTTCACAGGCCATCTCTGGGTCATCGTCACATAATGCGAGTCCCTGGCTTCATCTGTGAGGACGGCGATCACCATGTCGATATTGTAGCTGCCCTCAGGGATGATTTTCTTCACGGTGTACTCACCTTTGAAGGTGAAAGGCACCATGATCTTGTGGGGCAGCCAACCTTCCTTGACCTGTCAGGTTGTTCTGGAGCCCGTCGTACACGCTGGAAAGCAATCCCGGACCGAGGGTTACCTCCAGCATCTTGCCTTCGAACTCGACATGGTCTCCGTTCTTGAGTCCGCGTGTGCTCTCGAACACCTGCACGGAGGCTTTGTCACCGTTCACCTTGATGACCTCCGCCAGAAGGGGAGTGCCGTCAAGGGTGATGTAGCAGAGTTCGTTCTCAGCCACCGGACCATCCACCTGGACGGTCACGAGGTTCGACACTATACCTGTTACTTTTCCTGTTGTCTTCATATGTGGTATATCTTTTTATTCATTCGTCGGGGCGATGTAGTTGACACCGCCGAAGGTGCCTCTGGTCTCGTCGATCAGGTTTTGGAACATCTCGCGTCCGGACTCCTCGTCCAGGGCTTCCCACCTCTCTATCAAGCGCATTTTCGCTATGATTCCCAGCACGGCGTCCAGGTCGAAGTAGCTGAAAGTCGTGATCTTATTGATTTTGTCCCACTTGATTGAATCAAGACCGCGTTCCCTGGCAAGAATGTCCTTTCCTGAGAGGATCTCCTCAATTTTGGCAGCTTCCTCAAACTCTCCAATCTCGATGTTGATGGTGTCTTGCGAGACAGGCCGTCCGAAAACCTTGTTCAGAAACCTGGCTTTTATGTTCCTGAAACCAAGGTCAAAGGTGAAATATTCACGGATGAAACGATTGCTGTCTTTAAGGGCGGCCTCATAAAACCCTTTGTCGAGACACTCATCTTTGAACCCGTCAAGAAGCCGGTCGACGCATTTGTCGTCAGAGTCCGACAGCTGGGACTTTATCCATTCGATGTAGCCATCCAAAGTCCTGCCTTCCCCGAATTTCCATTCGCGGGAAATAGCTGGAAGACTGGAGATTATGTACTCGTAGTTAGCCATCACTCACCAAAGAGCAACTTCTTGGTGGCAGGGCGGAGATATTCCTTGATCAATGACTCGAAAGACTCCGCGGTCAGATCGATGAAGTAAGAACCGTCTTTGGGTCCGATCGTGAAACCTCCCGGAATCTTTCCGGAGAACTTGGCGGTCACATTCGAGGACAAAAGGCTCGAGAGCTGATTCTTGACGAAAGGCTCCAATTCGCTTCTCATGGTCTCGGGGAGAGTCAGCTCGAGGTCCACACTCTCCTGGGAGTTGAAGTTGCGGGCGACATTGGTGATGACCTCCTTCACAAACTCGGCTGAGGACATGGCTTCTTTCGCTTTGCCTCCGGTCATCCCATTGATCATAAGGTTCTCGATGTCTTTCTTTACGGTCTGGATGCTCTGGGTCGCGGCCATCCTTACATCACCCTCTACCTTCACCCTGAAGTCACGGGCGTCATTCTCCGCCTTTTTTGTGATCTCTTCGGCTTTTTTCAGGGCGTCCTCGACAATCCGCGCGGCTTTTTCTTCAGCTTTGGCCAGGAGTTCCTCGCCTTCGGCTTTGCCTTTGGACAAACCTTCCTTGTAGAGTCTGTCAGTCAGTTCCTGAAGCTTGTTTTCCATGTGTTATTGGTGTTATTATCTGTTAACCTTCAAATATAATAAAAAATGAAGTCTATCCGAGGAATCCGAGTAGAATACCGGCGGCGACAGCTGATCCGATCACGCCAGCGACATTCGGACCCATGGCGTGCATTAGCAGGTGGTTGTCAGGGTCTGACTCTCGCCCCACAATCTCAGACACGCGGGCGCTGTCGGGAACAGCTGACACACCCGCGTTGCCGATGAGCGGATTGATCTTCCTGTCACCTTTCAGGAAAAGGTTCCAGAACTTGACGAAGAGCACACCGACAGTGGTGGCGATCACGAATGAGAGCAGTCCTAGCAGGAATATCTTCAAGGAATTGCCCGTGAGGAACTTGTCGGCCTGGGTGGAAGCTCCGACCGTCAGTCCGATCAAGGTGGTCACGACATCGATCAGCGGTCCTCTCGCGGTCTCTGCGAGACGCCTTGTCACTCCGCTCTCTTTCAGTAGGTTACCAAAGAACAACATTCCGAGGAGCGGAAGTCCGGAAGGGACGATGAAAGCGGTGATAAGGAAACCGACGATAGGGAAGACAATCTTCTCTCTCTGGCTGACCTGTCTGGGGGCAGGCATTCTGATCAGGCGCTCTTTCTTGGTGGTGAGGGCCAGCATGATCGGCCTTTGGATGACCGGGACGAGAGCCATGTAGGAATATGCGCTGACGGCGATGGCTCCCATCAGGTCCGGGGCAAGCTTTGAGGAGAGGAAGATGGCGGTGGGACCGTCCGCCCCTCCGATTATTCCGATAGCTCCAGCTTGGTTAGGGTCGAATCCCAAAAGGAGAGCCAGCAGGTAGGCTCCGAATATCCCGGTTTGCGCAGCCGCTCCTATCAGAAGTAGGCGAGGCTGCGATATCAGGGCGGAAAAATCTGTCATGGCTCCGATACCGAGGAAGATCAGGGGCGGATACCAGCCCTGCTTGACTCCTTGGTACAGGGTGTTGAGGACTGAGCCATCCTCATAGACACCGATATTCAAGCCCGGGAACATCGGAATGTTACCGATGATCATTCCGAAACCGATCGGGACCAGGAGCAACGGCTCCCAACCCTTCTTTATCGCTATCGTGATGAACAGCACGCCAATCAGAATCATGGCAAGGTTCTGCCATGTCGCGTTGGCGAATCCTGTGAAGTACCAGAACTGCCTGAGATTCTCAATAATAGTGCTCATCCTAGGCGATCTTGACGATTTCGGCTCCCTCCAGCACAGAGTCGCCCTTGTTCACGAGAACAGCGGTGACAGTGCCGTCAGAAGAAGCCTGGATCTCGTTCTCCATCTTCATGGCCTCGATGACTGCCACTTTCTGGCCTGCCTTGACAGCCTGGCCTTCCTTGACGGAGACTTCGATGATGACTCCGGGAAGGGGAGAGGTGACGGCTTTGCCGGCGCCGGCAGGGGCGGCTGGGGCAGCAGCGGCAGGAGCGGGCGCAGGGGCTGGCTTGTCGGTCTGGGGAGCGGCCGGTGAATTCTGGACTACAGGATTCACCGGGGTGTCCATCTCAACCTTATAGGAGGCTCCGTTGACGGTCACATCGGCGATGTTCCCTTCGACAGATCCTATCTTGACATTGTACTCGTTGCCGTTGATCTTGAATTTGTAGGTCTTCATTGTATCGCGTTTTTTTATATTATCTGGGTAATTGTCTGAATGTCTGAGTCTTATTGGCCCAAGAACTGCTTTGGGAGGGTTTAATGGTCAGGACCATGCTCTCAATGTCATGTATTCCTCCTGAGAGATAGTCGTCGAGGGCCAGAGCGATTGCCGCGTAGACCTCACCACCAAGCTCTTGGGACAAAGCCATGGAGATGGCAGCGGCTATCTCGGGAGTCATTTTCCCGTCCGCGGTCTTTTTCTCTTTCTTTGGCTTGGCAGGACCTTCCTGACCACGCTTGTTGGCGTTGCCTATCCATCCGAAGATGAAAGCCAAGATGAGAAGGGCGGTGAACACGACCATGACGGCGATCAATGTCAATACCCAGCCGTGAGGGTCCTGCTCCTTCATGACCTGACTCTTTGTCTTGGCATCAACATCCCCGTTGTACGAGCCTGGAGTGGGCTTTTCAGAGACGCGGGTCTCGAAATCCATCCCTTTGACTCCTGTCGGAACTCTTACGACCGAATAGTCGGCGGGAAGGTCCGAAGGAATCTCGATCTGGTCGATAACCGTCCTTCCGTCATTGCTCACAAGATAAAGCGTGGAGCCTTTCCGGAGGGAGAAATTGGTGTAGAATGTGCCTTTGGAAGCGTCTCCGTCAGCGAAGAAGAGTGCGCTTTGGCGGGGACCGACTTGTGCGGCGCGGTCACTTGTGGGAATATGGTACTTCCGCAAGTTGGACTTGTCGTCAGAGAGATAGCATCCGCCGAACTTGACTGTGCCGTTGGAGGTGTTGAATATCTCTATCCATCCGTTCCTTTGCCCATAGTCGTCGGTGAGACCACTGGTGTTCTCGACGAGAACCTCCCCGATCAGCAGGTCGGAGGGATTTTGCGCCGCCGCGTGGAACGCGGCCAGTGACAAGACCAAGACGGTGATAATGAATTGCTTCGAATGTCTCATCATCGCTCTACAAGGGAAGGTTGTCGTGTTTCTTGGCCGGCATCATCTGCTTCTTTCCGGCGAGTTGCTCAAGAGCCCTGATCACACGGAAACGGGTGTTGCGAGGCTCGATGACATCGTCCACATAGCCTTTCTGGGCGGCCTGGTAAGGGTTGTTGAAGAGTTCCTCGTACTCGGCTTTCTTCTCTTCACGAATCTTTTTCTGCTCGTCAGGATTCTCCACGGCCTTGATGTCCTTGGCGTAAAGGACATTGACAGCTCCGTCGGCTCCCATGACGGCGATCTGTGCGGAAGGCCAAGCATAGACAAGGTCGGCCCTCAAGTGCTTGCTGCTCATGACAATGTAGGATCCGCCATAGCTCTTTCGCAGTTCCACGGTGATCTTCGGGACAGTGGCCTCGCCATAGGCGTAGAGCAACTTTGCCCCGTTGGTGATCACGGCTCCATATTCCTGCTGAGTGCCAGGGAGGAAGCCGGGAACATCCACGAGCGACACCAGAGGGATGTTGAAGGCATCGCAGAAACGGACGAAACGCGCGCCCTTGCGGGAGGCGTTGATGTCCAGGACACCGGCGAGAGTCTTGGGCTGGTTGGCCACGATGCCGACGCTCCTGCCATTCATGTGGGCGAAACCCACGATTATGTTCTTTGCGAAATCCTTGTGTATCTCGAAGAACTTCCCGTCGTCCACGATGCTCCTGATGACCTTGTACATGTCGTACGGGGTGTTGGGGTTGTCGGGAATTATCTCGTTGAGGCTGTCATCTACGCGGCTGATGGGGTCGTTGGTCGGTACAACAGGAGCCTCTTCCATGTTGTTCTGGGGAATATAGGAAAGCAGTTCCTTGATGGTCCGGATACCTTCCTCCTCGTTCTCTGCGGCGAAATGGGCGACTCCGCTCTTGGTGGCGTGGACGCTTGCCCCGCCGAGCTCTTCTTGCGAGACCTCCTCTCCCAGCACGCTCTTGACGACCGCCGGTCCTGTCAGGAACATGTAGGAGGTGTTCTTGATCATCACGGTGAAGTCCGTAAGGGCAGGGGAGTACACCGCTCCTCCGGCGCAAGGGCCGAATATTCCGGAAATCTGCGGTACCACGCCGGATGCGAGGATGTTCCTTTCGAATATCTCACCATAACCGGCCAGGGCATCTACTCCTTCCTGGATTCTGGCGCCACCTGAGTCGTTCAGGCAGATAAAGGGAACCCCGTTACGGGCGGCGAGGTCGAGAACTTTGCATATCTTCTCGGACATCGTCTTGGAGAGCGCGCCACCGGACACTGTGAAATCTTGGGCCGCGACATAGACCATGCGGCCTCCGATCGTGCCCATACCGGTCACAACTCCGTCACCGTCAAAATGTTGCTTGTCCATACCGAAGTTGACACAACGGTGCTGGACAAACATATCGAACTCCTCAAAGCTGCCTTCGTCAAGTAGGAGAGCCAGCCTTTCTCTCGCGGTGAGCTTGCCCTTCTGGTGTTGGGCGTCTATCCTCTTCTGTCCACCGCCCATTTTAGCCGAGGCTCTGCGCTCGACCAGTTTGGCGATATTTTCCTGTTGAATACTCATATTCTTTGAATAAACCATTGAACCACAAATTTACCAAGAATCCCGAATCTTTCAAAGGCAAGACCGCTAAAAAAAGATGAAATTAAAACCTTACACCTACACAAAAATCCATGTAGTCGGCCTTGAACCTGTGGGCCTTTATACAGACGCTTAAGAAGAAAGGATCCAGGGCCTTGGGGTAGTATCTCAGCCCGGCTCTTTCGTAGAGCCAGCCATGCTCGGCGTGGACTCCCATCCGTCTGAGAAGATAGACTCCTTCTTGGATGTAAAGCGCGAAATCCTTGTAGAAAACTTCCTGCACCAAGCCGAACCCGAATGAGAAGGGATAGTAGCCTTTGGAGGCGGCGATCTCCTCTTCGGAATAAAGGACGCTGTCGGACCATTTGAGGTTCTCGATGTTGGTGTTCCAGAAAGTGTCGATGGTGCCTCCGAGGGCGAATCTGCCGGTCAGCCTGTAGATGGCGTCAGCGCTCAGTGAGAACATGGGCCATTTGCGGAGATTAGTCTCGGCGAGAGTCTCCTTGGACACGGTCTTCGTCGTCGCCTTCCACTCCGCGGCGCAGGCATGCACCCCACCTCCAGCGTAAACCTCAAAATTCCAACCTTTATCGTAGAGATCCTTCGAGATCTTGGTGGTCTTGAACACATTGCCTCTGGTTTTCTCCCTTTCGGAGAGCCGGTACCTCACCGCGAGCCCCCCTCCCCAGTAATTGAGACCGCCATTGGGGTAGGCGAATCTGGCGCTGGAGTTATGCCTGACATTGATTCCCGCCTCGACATCCAGTCTGGGCGCGACCATCCAAGTCAAGTGGCCGCCTCCCGCTACATAGAAAAGTACAGGGGCGCTGAAAAACCAGTTTGAGGGATTTGTAAGGGGATCGTAATAGCCTGATGAATATGATAATCCAAGCGAGACATCATAACCGAAACCGATATGCCTGGTCCTGATCAGGTCCCTGGAAATCTTGCCATATAGGGCGAACATGTCGGAGTAATGCCCCTTGGTGCTCTTGAAATCGACATCAGAGAGGGTGTTCCAGGTGATTCCGATTCCAAAGACGGGGTAGTTGTAACCTGCGGCATATCCGTCTTTGCCATTACTCGGACCGGTAAGGTAGTCAAACTCAAGAATATAAGAGTTGAACCCCGTGGAGGTGTACGAATCCCTGAAAGATCCGATAGTCATCCTGTCGGCCCCGGCTTTTATACCCCAGTTTGAGCGCTTGTCTTGCCCCCAGGCACACGACAAGCCCTGGACCGCTATGCAGACCAGGGCTGTGATGATTGTCTTATTAACTCTTGATGACATCACCGGGGATTTATTCCTCGGCGGGCTTCATCGTGTTGTAGACCGCCGTGACATCGTCATCGTCTTCGAGAAGACCGGTGAGTTTGTCAAGAGTCTCCCTCTGTTCGGGAGTGACATCTTTAAGATCAGTGTTCGGGATCCTCTCGAAACCTCCGGACACAAGCTCATACCCATTGTCCTCGATGAACTTCTGGATCGCTCCATAGGAACTGTAAGCTCCGTAGATGACGATGTTTCTTGTGACATCCCCATCCTCGTTCTCCTGCTCCTCGGTGAACACTTCAGGATCGTCGTCGCAATCGCAGAGCTCAAGCTGGAGCTCGTCGATGTCAAGACCTTCCTTATCCTTGATCCTGAAGACGCACTTGTGGTCGAACATGAAGCTCACGCTGCCGCTGGTGCCGAGAGCTCCTCCACACTTGGTGAAGTAACTGCGGACATTGGCGACGGTGCGGGTGTTGTTGTCCGTGGCAGCCTCCACAAGGTAGGCTATTCCGTAAGGACCATATCCCTCATAGACGATCTCCTTGAAATCTCCCTGATCCTTCTCAAGGGCTTTCTTTATTGCCCTCTCGACGTTGTCCTTGGGCATGTTCTCGCTCCTGGCCTCAGCCATGAGAGCCCTAAGCCTAGGGTTGCCGGTCACATCCGGACCACCCTGCTTGACAGCGATGGTTATCTCCTTCCCAATCTTCGTGAAGGTCTTGGCCATATGGCCCCATCTCTTGAATTTTCTCTCCTTGCGGAACTCAAACGCTCTTCCCATGACTACTTCTGGCTGTCGATCCTGGAAATGTACTTGTCGATGTCGTAACCCTCAATGGACTGGGGATACTTGTCTTTGATGATCTTGTAGAAGGACAAGGCCTTGGCGTTGTCGCCCATCTCCTCACAGACGATACCGGCCTTCTGGAGATAAGTGGCGGCGAAAACGTTAGCCACATCCTCGCTGGAGACAGCGACAGCCTTCTGGAAGCAGTCAAGGGCCTCCTTGTACTGCTCAAGGCCAGTGTAAGCGTCTCCCATGCAGTCATAAGCGCGTGCCATCATGATGGTGTCGTCGCTCTTGTATTTCTTGAGATAATTGATGGCCTCCTGATAGTTGCCGAGCTGATACTCGCAAGCACCGGCGTAGAGATAGACACTCTTGCCAGCCTTGGCGCCGTAGTCATCAATGATCTGGGAGAAACCAAGCACATTGCCGTCACCATTCATGGCAAGCTCGTACTCACCGGCACGGAAATTGGCCTCGGCGGGATACATCTGACGGGTAGCCTCGCGGGACTTGGGCTGATAATAGAATTTGTAGTAAGCCACTATGGCGAGACCGATCACCAGGAGGGCGATGAGGACGCTATAGATGGTCTTTTTGTTTTCACGGAAGAACTGGTCGGTTTTGGAGACGGTTTCGGTCACTCTCTCCTGACGCTCCTGTTCTCTCACATCTGCTGCTTTCTTTGTTGCCATTGCTATTATGTTTATGTTTTTTCTCTTAAAAATTACCGCAGTCCGCGAAAATAGAAAAAATTGTTTAATCATGCAATATGATTATCTTTGCGTGACAGACTTCCGACAATGCCGATATTAAAGAAAATTGCCATACAAGATTTCCGGAACATCGTTTTCCAGGAACTTTCTTTCTCTCCGAACATCAACTGTGTTTCGGGCAATAACGGCGTCGGGAAGACAAATCTGATGGATGCCATCTGGTATTTGTCGATGACTAAGAGCGCGTTTTCTACTTCTGACCGCTTCAATTTCCGTCACGGTACGGAAGCTTTTGCCATCTCGGGCACTTACGATATGGGGGGAGGACCGCTTGCCCGTTTCTCAGTCCAGGTGAATTCCAAGGGTGAGAAAAAGATCCGCAGGGATGACAAACCTTATCCCAAAGTTTCCGGGCATATCGGGGTGCTTCCAATCGTAATGGTTTCACCTTCAGATACTTCCCTCGTCAGCGAGAGTGGAGATGACAGGCGTCGTTTCATGAATGCCGTCCTCTCACAGATGGATAGGGAATACCTTTCTTCCATCCAGCAGTACAACCGTCTTCTTGTCCAGAGGAACAAGATGCTTAAGGATGGAGTGGGGGACGAAGGACTCCTGTCCGTTTTTGACGAGAGGATGGATCTTTACGCTCAGGTGGTCTTCGGAGCCAGGGAAAAATTCGTCCGGGATCTTGTCCCGATTCTCTCGGAATATTACGCCAATCTGTCCGGTGGCCGTGAGGAAGTCGCGATCGGATACCAGTCGGATCTGAGGAAAGGTTCCCTTGTGGATCTGCTCAAAGCCAGCCGCGAGAAGGACAAGGTTTTGGGATATACCTCAGTCGGAGTCCAGAGGGACGACCTCGAATTCAAAATGGACGGTTATCCTATCCGCAGATGCGGCTCCCAGGGACAGCAGAAGTCATTTCTTGTGTCCCTCAAGTTCGCCCAGTACGAGATAATGAAGCGCCGTTACGGTTTTCCGCCTACCATGCTCCTGGACGATGTTTTCGACAAATTGGACATGGGACGCATAGGAAACCTTCTCGGAATGGTCGCCGGGAGCGATTTCGGGCAGATATTCATTACTGACAGCAACAAAGTAAGGATGTCCGGGATTGTGGACAACCTTACGGCTGACAGGGCTTATTTCGAGGTCGACGCGGGTGAGTTCAAGGAGGTGGGAGATGCCTGAGTTCCGGAAGATTAAAGGTACGCCCCGAAAAGAGGCTTTGTCGATGGGAGAGATTGTCCCGTTGTTCATCAAGGCCCAAGGGTTGAGCGCCGGATTGAACATCCAGCGCGTGTTTGCCGCATGGGACGAGGTGTCTGGAGCTAAAGATTTTACTCTCAGGAGGTTCTACCGTGAAGGGAAGCTCTTCGTGACGCTTTCTTCCTCAATGGTAAGAACCCATTTTGAACTCCAGAAAGAGTCTATCTTGCGCTCTCTCAACGATTTCCTTCAGAAAGACAAACTTTTTGACCAGAACTGCGCCAAGGTGGGTCTTGTCAAAGAAATAATATTGAAATGATATGGACGAGAACCGTATTAAGATTGTCATTGACGACGCCATACCTTTCATTCAAGGTGTGTTTGAGCCTTATGCCGAAGTCGTGTACAAAGGTGGCAGGGACATCAGCAAGGAGGATCTGATTGACGCGTCCGCCCTGGTGACCAGGACGAGGACCCGCTGCGATGCCGCGTTGCTTGATGGAACGGCCGTGAAGTTCATCGCGACCGCCACTATCGGTACCGACCATATCGACCATGAGTATTGTGACCGCAGGGGAATAGTGGTCCGTAATGCCGCCGGATGCAACGCTGGCGGTGTGATGAACTATGTTTTCTCAGCCCTGTATGGCGTCGCTTCCCGGAAGGCCATACGACTCGACGGAACGAAACTAGGAATAGTAGGTGTCGGCAATGTGGGCCGGAGAGTGGACATGGTCGCTGGCTACCTTGGCTTCAAGGTGCTTAAGAATGACCCTCCCAGGATGGCTGTTGAGGGGCCTGAAGGCTTTTGTCCTCTGGAATATCTTCTCCAGAACGCCCAGGTGGTCACTATGCACGTGCCTCTTGACAAGACCACTTTCAGGATGTGTGACGATTCTTTCTTCAGCAAGATGCGTCCCGGCGCTATATTCATAAACGCTTCCAGGGGAGAGGTCGTCGATGATGCCGCTTTGAAGAGGGCTATCCCGAAACTCGGGCCTGTCATCATTGACACATGGAACAATGAGCCGGACATCGACCGCGAGCTGCTTGACATGGTTGACATTGCCACCCCGCACATCGCCGGGTATTCTTATCAGGGCAAGCAGAATGGCACTGCCGCGGCGGTCAGGACTCTGGCCAGGTTCTTCGGTTTTGAAGATCTTTATGAGTTCTTCCCCGAAACGGAACTTCCTAGTTTGGAGGCGGTTAAGCTTGACCTTAAAGGAAAAAGGCAGGGCGAGATCACCTCAGCCCTGCAATACAACTATCCGATATTCACGGATGATTTTATGTTCAGGATGGATCCCTGCGCCTTCGAAAGCCTGCGCTCCCATTATCAGTACCGCCGGGAGTTCTACGTCTATTGATTCAGTCCGTTTTCACGACCCCTCCGTCCTGATAAGACACATCGCCTGAACCACTCTTGATCACATTGATCTTGGACACCTTGAGTTTGCTGGCGTCAAGGTCTCCCGAGCCGCTTTTCTCCAACGAAGCTTCGTCTGCCTCGCCTTGGAGATCAACGTCACCTGAGCCGGAGGCTATCACTTTCAGCGAAGCGCATTTGACTTTGGCCTCAGAGTCTCCTGAACCGCTTTTCTCAATTGACACCGGTCCCTTGATCTCACATCCTTCGAGATAAAGGTTTCCTGATCCGGACGAAGTGATCTCCAGGCTCTCTCCCCTCAAGGTACCCAAGACTGTAAGGTCGCCGCTGCCACTTCTGTCAATACGGTCCAGACTGGGAGCGTACACTTTGATGTACTCGTCCATAGTGTACAAGACGCCTGCCCTGGACTCGTAATATATATTAAGAGTTCCGTCGATGTTCTCGACCTTGATGGAGTCTCTCACCCTGGTCGATCCTTTGACTATCACTTCCGGCTCGCCGTCTCTCTGCTCGAATATGATGTCAACCCAGATTGGAGTCTTCAGAGCGTGGAATTCACCGGGGGAGTAGACCAATGTGTCTTCCGGGCCATGTATGACTTCCCGCATCAATTCTTTGTACTTGTAGGTGTCTCTGATCTCCTGTTTCCCCTCGTCGCTTATCCTGATGTAGCATGAGCTCATGGCGAGAGCCAATACCGCCAGTGCGGGAACGATCGCTATATGTTTTATGATTTTCATTGTGTAATCTATTTATTGCCAAATAATTCTGAAGGATTAAGTCCAAGCAGTTCCATCTTTCTGACCACCGCCGGAAGTTCGGTCTCAAGGAACTCTTTCCTGGAGTTTTCCAGTACTATGTCCTTGGCTTCGGGTGTGATGAAATAGCCGATACCTCTCTTGTTATATATAACCCCTTCCGCAGTGAGTTTCTCGTAGGTTCGCATCACGGTGTTCGGATTGACACCGATCGTCGCCCCATATTCCCTGACGGATGGTATCCTGTCCTCCGGCTTGAGGTCGCCGGACAGGATCCTCTCGCAGATCGTGTCCCGGATCTGGAGGTAGATCGCTTTATTCTGGTTGAATTCCATGGCTGAATAGTATTAATGTTGGACATTCTTGACCCGGAACCAAGACCAGATTCCACAACCGACCACCACTACGGCAAGGGTCAGATTACCGAATAAGTTGAACCAGAAATCGAGGTGATCAATATGTCCGAACACCCAGTTCCTGAGGTTCTCGCCGAAGGCTTCGAGATTGACATTTGAGATCACCAAGGCTCCCAATGAGAAGAGGATCATGAATAAGATGAACAAAGAAAGCACGGTTCTTGAGACTTTCCCTTTCTTGAAGATAAGGGCGCCAAGGAGGAAAACAGATGCGGTCATCAGCACGGGGGAAGCCAGCCACCAGAATCCTCGGGCCCAAATGGACACCTCGCCATCCTCGTTGAAAGGTCCGTAGTCATCTGTCACACCGATCCATGATCCGAAAATAGAGTTACCGCAGGCTTTGTCGGCCAGGCAGATAATGCCATCGCATAGAAGATAACCGATGAAAAAGGCTAACGGAATGATAATCAATGTGATCAGCATCATTGAGAAGTATTTTTCCAGCCTTGAAGCGGGAAGCTCTACCCATGCGGATCCTTTAGCTTTTTCTGTGATGAAACCATATGCCCTGGAAGGGAACTGTATGACGAACACAATCGCGGCTATGGTGAAAACCGAGACCCTTGTGGCGATTTGGGGGTGTGACAGATGGAAGTTGGAGAACGCGCTGCTGAAACCGTTGCCTATCGCCGAGAGGAGGATGTGGGTGAGGTAGTAGATCACTGGAATAAGTACATAAACTAGCATGTAGATCCTGTTCTCGCTCCAGCGGGACTTGAGGTCGAAGGCGAGATATTTACCGAAACGATTGAAGTTGAATGTGTTATTCATGATTAAGCCTCCTTTTCTTTATTGAATAATCCTTTGACGAGAACCTTGTTGGCATGGACGGCGTTGAAAAGCGCCTCAATGTTGATTTTGCTCTCCTCGCCATCATAGTTGGGGAATACCTGGAGGAATCCGCCAGGAAGCTGCTCCCTGAACAATGCTCCCTCCTTGAAGGAGGTTCCGTAGTCAAAATACAACTTGGATGTTATCTCTTCCACCGTGGCGTTCAGCAGGACATCTTGCTTGTCAAGGATGATCACTGGGTCGATGATGTTCTCAAGATCCCTGACCTGATGGGTGGAGATCACGATAGTGCATTCATCGGTGGTGTGGTTCATGATGGCGGAGCGGAACTGTGACTTCGAAGGGATGTCCAGGCCGTTCGTGGGCTCATCCATGAAGAGGTATTTGGCTCCTGTCGCCAAGGCGAACGAGAGGTAGGTTTTCTTGAGCTGTCCGGCGGACATCTGGTTCATTTTCTGCTTCGGGTCGTTCTCGAACTCCTTCATTATAAGAATGAATTTCTCGAGGTCGAAGTTTGGCCAGAAACGGCCGCGCTCACGTGCGAAAGCTTCGGCAGTCATTGGGACAGGGGCGACTTCATCCGGGAGATAGTACTGCTTCTGAAGCAGGGAGGGTGTTCTGTCGAAGGGATTCTCACCGTCTGTGACAATGCTCCCGCTCCCGACTTTCTTCAAGCCGCAGAGCAAGGTCAGCAGGGTGGTTTTCCCGACACCATTCTCGCCCAGAAGACCATAGATGCGGCCTTCTTCGAGCGTTGTCGTGATGTGGTCCAGTACGGTATTCTTACCGTAGCTGAATACAAGGTCTTTGATCTCAATCATATATTTGCGTCTTTTAGTGTATTAGTTTAATAGTACACCGCAAATATACGAATGATTTTTATTATTCCAAATTTTTTCGCGAATATTTTTTCCTCCATTGGGTTGGGGTCATGCCTGTGGCCGACCTGAACTGGTGGCGGAAATCAGACTTGTCTCTTATTCCGACCGCCATTCCAACCTTATAGGCAGGCAAATCAGGGGACTCCATAAGCATTCTGCGAGCATCTACCATTCGCAATTCTTTTCTCCATGACAGGAATGGCTTCCCGAACTTGATCTTGCAATAGAGGTTCAGCTCATCAGAGGTGAGATCCAGATCTTTTAGTATGTCTTCCTTGGAATCGTAACTAGTGAGGTACTTTCCTTCCTTAACCCACTTGTCGAGTCGCGCGCTGGCAATCTTCAGAGTCCTTCTGGTCAACGCGTTATCTTCCCGCCTTTTCTTGAGTTGACTGAATAACCGCAGGATGGTGAACCTGAGATCCGGGAATCGAAGTTTTTCTTGGTTTAAGAACATAATCATTAATGTTAAACAATAACGGTATAGCAATTTAGAAAAAATCCTTTACTTTTGCAAAAAGTATATTGAACGGACATGCTTAATATTAACGATTTTGACTCTTTCAAGAAGGTAGCCACACCTTTTTATTATTACGACATAGACCTTTTCCGGCGTACTGTTGACAAGGTAGCCGATCTCTCTTTCAGGACGGGCATCCATGTCCATTATTCATTGAAAGCCAATTCAGACCGTCGTCTCAACGAGATCATCAGTTCCCATGGAATCGGTGCCGATTGCGTCAGCGGAGACGAGATCGATTTCGCCGTGAGCTGCGGCTATGACCCCAAAAGAATATTTTTCGCTGGAGTGGCGAAATCTGACAAGGAGATATGCCAGGCCTTCCAGGTGGGCATCGGCGCTTTCGTGGTTGAGTCCCTGGAGGAAATCGAGATTGTGAGCGACATAGCCAAGAGACTTGGCCGGCGCGCTTCCATGAGTCTCAGGATCAACCCTAATATAGACCCTCACACCCATCACTATATCACAACCGGACTGTACGAGGACAAGTTCGGCATCTCCGACAGGAGTTTCGACGAGGCGGTCGCCATGGTCAGGGACAACCCTTACATCGACTTCTACGGCCTGCAGTTCCACATAGGCTCCCAAATCCTTGAGGTTGAGAGCGTTGTCAAGCTTGAGTGCGAGAAGGTGAACGACATCGTGGAGCGTTTTGAGAAGACCGGCCTCGTGGTTAAGAATATCGATCTTGGGGGTGGCTTGGGAGTGGATTATGACGATCCTGACGGCAATCCTGTTCCCGACTTTGACTCATGGTTCAGGACTATCCATGCCAATCTGCGTTGTCGTCAGGACCAGGTGATTCACATTGAGCCCGGCCGTTCCCTGGTTGCCCAGGCTGGTTCCCTCATCACTGAGGTGCTCTATGTAAAACGTGGTGAGAACAAGCGTTTCCTGATGGTGGACGCCGGAATGAACGATCTTATCCGTCCGGCCCTTTATGGGGCTTACCATAAAATCGAGAACCTCTCCGCCCGTTACGAGGATGATGACCAGCGGGAGACCCGTGTCTATGATGTCGTGGGGCCTGTCTGTGAGTCTTCTGACTGCTTCGGTAAAGAGCGTTCCCTCGCGAAGAGCCACAGGGGAGACAGGATCGCGATCCGCAGCGCCGGGGCCTATGGCCAGGTCATGGCCTCTCACTACAACATGCGCCCTATCGCGCCCTCAGTCTATTCAGACAGGGTTTCCGAAGCTCCCAGAAGGAAGGATTATTTCGCCAGCGTAGATTGATCAGCGCCTCATTCCCCTCATTCTCTGGGCCAGATTGCCCGTCAAGGCTCCCTTCATCATTTTGCGGGTAGCCTCGAACTGCTTGAGGAGTTTGTTGACCTCCACCACATTGGTGCCGCTTCCGTCGGCTATCCTCTTGCGGCGGCTTCCGTTGATGATTTCGGGGTTGTCCCTTTCAGCAGGGGTCATTGACATGATGATCGCCTCGATGCCTTTGAAGGCGGTGTCGTCATCGATGTCAATATCTTTTATCATCTTCCCGACTCCGGGAATCATTCCTGCCAGGTCCTTGATGTTACCCATCTTCTTGACCTGCTGGATTTGGTTGTAGAAGTCCATGAGGCCGAACTGGTTCTTAGCCAGTTTTTTACGAGTCTCCCGGGCCTGTTTCTCATCGAACTGCTCCTGGGCTTTCTCCACGAGGGAGACCACATCGCCCATTCCGAGGATCCTGTCAGCGACACGGTCCGGATGGAAGACATCCATGGCGTCCATCTTCTCGCCTGAGGAGATGAACTTGATTGGCTTTCCTGTTACATATTTGATGGACAAGGCGGCGCCACCTCTTGTGTCACCGTCCATCTTTGTGAGCACGACCCCGTCGAAATCCAGCCTCTCGTTGAAGACCTTGGCTGTCTCGACGGCATCTTGTCCTGTCATGGCATCAACCACGAACAGGGATTCGGTAGGCTGGATCGCCTTGTGGAGGGCGGAGATCTCGTCCATCAGCTCCTGATCGACAGCGAGACGGCCGGCGGTGTCAACTATGACCACAGGATAGCCCTCGGACTTGGCCCTGGCGACCGCTCCCTTAGCGATCTTGATGGGATCCTTTTCTCCTTCCTCAGTGTAAACCTCGACACCGACCTGCTCTCCCAAGACCTTCAA
>OMQO01000111.1 GCA_900313275.1 uncultured Bacteroidales bacterium | reverse complement strand
ATGCACCAGTCCGGAAACCGGACCATGGATGCCTTTCAGCATGGTGAAAATGAGTCCGGACAACCAGAATTCAGGATGGCAGGCCGGATACCAACCATCGTTTGAAAGCATCGGGTGTTTCAGCCATATTCATGAATGGACTATGGCAGGCCTTGGGATAATGGCTGCCAATGGTCCGCTCATAACGAAGGTGGGAGATCAAAGGAAGGATGACGAGGGCTACCGATCAAGGATCGACAAACGGTCGGAAAAGGCTGGAATAGGTTATTACAGCGCAATGTTGACTGATTACGGCATCCTGGCTGAAATCACTGCCACTACCCGTTGCGGCTTCGAAAGGTTCACGTTCCCAGCCGACCGTGGCGAAGGAAGGATACTCCTGGAATTCAAGCCACAGGCGGAATATGGTATCATCATCAAGGACGCGAGCGTCACGAAGGTCTCCGATACGAGACTGGAAGGGTACTGCCATGAGTTCTCTCCAAACGTGTGGAGCAGGGACGCGGACCAAGATTACCGCCTCCACTTCGTGATCGAATTTGACAGACCTGTCAAAAAGATAGGCTGCTGGTCTGACGGGAGGATAGTTGAAGACATTTCCGGATTCAACTGGGGAGAATGCGACGCGGCCGGGATGTTCGCGGTATTTGATCCTGAAGATGGGGAAACGGTTCAGATCCGGAGCGGGATCTCCCTGGTTAGCGTAGCCAATGCCGCCGATAATCTGGAGAAAGAGGTTGCCATTCCTTTCGGTTGGGACTTTGAAGCCGTAATGAACAATAACAAAGCGACCTGGAATGACATCTTTGCCAGAATTGAAATTGATTCAGACGATGCCTTGGAGAAGTCAAGGTTCTACAACAACATGTACAGGGCCGTTTGCAGCCGAAACATCTGGAGTGATGTCAACGGTGAATGGATATCCACCGACGGGAGCGTCCGCAAGGTAGAGAATCCGGAAGAGGATATTATGCTGGGCTGCGATGCTTTCTGGAACACATTCTGGAATCTCAATCAATTCTGGAACCTTGTCACTCCGGAATGGTCACGCAGATGGGTAAGGTCACAGCTCGCCATGTATGAGGCCAATGGCTGGCTCGCAAAGGGTCCTGCAGGCCTTAACTACATTCCGGTCATGGTTGCGGAGCATGAGATACCTCTCATTGTCAGCGCTTGGCAGATGGGTATAAGGGGTTTCGACCCTGAGAAAGCCCTGGAAGCGGCGGTGAAGATGCAGACAACTCCCGCGGAGAAGGTATTCAAAGGATTTGCCGGAAACCGCGACCTCGCGCATTACATGAAATACCATTATGTACCCTACGACAAAGGACGGTTCTCGAACACCATGGAATATTCTTTCGATGACTGGGCCGTAGGGCAGTTGGCAAAGTCCCTTGGGAAGGACGATGTCTATAGCGTATTCAGCGACCGGGGATACTGGTGGAAAAACGTAATTGATAACGATGGCTACTGCCACATGAAAGACAGTGACGGGAACTGGATGGAAGGGTTTGATCCGTTCAGAAGCGGAGCGAACCACCATTATGTCGAAGGAAACGCTTGGCAGCTTACGTTTTTCGTCCCCCAGGATGTTCCGGCCCTCGTGGAAATGATTGGCCATGAAAAGTTTACTGAACGTCTGCTCTGGGGTTTCAATCAGGATGAGGCTTGGCGATACAATGCGCCTAACGACCAGTACTGGGACCATCCGGTAGTTCAAGGAAACCAGCAATCCATGCATTTTGCCTATCTGTTCAATTATGCCGGACAACCATGGAACACTCAGCGCTGGAGTCGTTCCATCCTTGACCGGTACTACGGCTACGGAGTTGCCAACGCCTACCTCGGAGACGAGGATCAGGGACAGATGAGCGCCTGGGCTGTTATGACTTCGCTGGGACTTTTCCAAATAGACGGCGGTTGCAATGCCGATCCTCAATATGAAATCGCAAGTCCGACATTCCCGAAGACGGTGATACATCTCGACGGAAGGGAAGGGCGTGGGGAGCAGTTCGTCATAAAGGCTAACGGAGCATCAAGGAAGAACATCTACGTCCAGTCCGCCAAACTCAATGGAAAGGAGTGGAATTCTTTCAAGTTCCCCGCTTCCGAATTACTCGGAGGAGGAACCCTTGAACTGGAAATGGGACCGGAGCCCAACAAGGAGTGGGGACTTCAATAAGTAACCGGGATTCCGTTTTCTTTACAATTTAGTGACTTTTTGTGAATTATCTGTGTAACTTTGGGGTCATGGGTTTGCACGGAACAAAGTTGAGAAGTTTGATTTCGGCGGTTTTCGTCGGAATATTGCTATTCAATTACGTCAGTTCCACAATGTTTTGGCATTGCCATGTGATTGACGGCCAGATTATTACCCATTCGCACATTTATTGGGACGGCCATGCCGGAGGCAGCTCAGATGGCGGACACACCTACAGTCAGCTCAAGCTTCTGGACATCCTTTGCCACATTGTTTGCACCGATTCCATCATTCCAGATGTCAGTACCTCCAGAATTGATGTCCTGGAATATGTTTTCACCGAATCGATAGTTCTGGCTTGCGACTCCAACCATGCAAGCGACTTTGACCTTAGAGGCCCTCCCGCTTTGATATGATTGCCTTTAGCGCTTTGTCAAGCGCTCCTTCGTTTTAATCATATCAATTAGAGAACTTAATGAATAATAAATACTTAGTGCTGATGCTCTGCGCATCAGTCATTATTGGATGCAAGTCCAAGAGCAATTCCGAACAAGGCAACTCTTCATCCGGCTTCGTGGCGGACGGAGACATGGTGACGGTCGATGAGTCATCCGCGCTTGCCCAAAAACTGGTCCTTGAGACAGTTCAGCCCCAAGACATCAGCAGCAACTTCACAGCGACAGCGTCAGTCAGCCCCAGACCCGACTCTTATGCTGAAGTAGCTTCTCCTTTTAGCGGAAGGGTAAGCCGCATCCTTGTCCGTCTAGGAGACAAGGTCCACAAGGGACAGGCCTTGTACGAGATCAATTCCTCAGACTTCATGGAAGCTGTCAAGGAATATGTGGAAAACAGCAATGCCGCTTCAATAGCATCATCAAATCTCAGACGGAAAAAGGCCCTGCACGAGTCTGGAATAGTTTCCGACAAGGAATTGGAAGAAGTCGAGAGCGCAAGTTCAGACGCTGACGCGGCTCTCGCATTGTCAAGACAAGTTCTTTCAACGTTCGGAGTCAACCCATCTTCGGCGAAGGTCGGACAACCATTACGTGTCCTGTCCCCTATCTCAGGTGTAGTGGTGAAGAACAATCTCGTTATGGGGCAAATCCTCTCAGATGAGGACGAGGCACCTGTGGCTGTAGCGGATTTATCCTCGGTTTGGGTAACGGCCAATGTCAAAGAGTCTATGGTTCAAGGCATTGCGAAAGGTCAGACAGTAGGTATAGAATCAGCTGGACAGCCGGTCATCCAAGGCTCTGTGAGATATGTCGGCGAGATGCTGGACATGAAGACACGCACAGTCCCGGTCGTTATCGAATGCGGCAACTCGGAAAGGATCCTTAAGCCGGGCATGTTCGTTTCCGCGATATTCTCAAAATCAATCGGAAACGCCATAGCTATTCCATCCTCCGCAGTATTCCAGGGCAATGGGGCAAAGTTTGTATATGTTTGTCAGGAAGGTCTTGTGTTCAAGAAGGTTCCGGTGGAGACGGAAAACATCAACGAAGGAGTCGCACTGGTCACAGAAGGTCTTGACGGTGGTGAGACCGTGATCACCAAGGGTGGAATCTACCTCAGCCATTAGCCTATGGACCGCTTCATCTCCTTCATACTCAGGCGCAGATGGCTGATAGCCGCGATATTCTTCGTACTGTGCCTTTTCGGAATATACTCATGGACCAGATTGTCCATTGACGCCTATCCTGACATCGCTGACGTGACAGTGCATGTTGTGACCCAGGTTCCCGGTCTCGCTGCCGAGGAAATGGAACAACAGATCTCAATCCCCCTTGAAAGGGCCCTCAACGGCATCCCATCCCTCAATATGATGCGAAGCAAGAACGCCTTCGGGCTTTCCATCATTGTCCTCGTTTTTGAAGACGGGACTGAGGACTATTGGGCGAGACAGAGAGTGATGGAATGCATCGGATCCGTTGATTTGCCTTACGACGCGGTGCCAGAACTCAATCCTTTGACCTCCCCCACCGGTGAGATCTATCGCTACGTTCTGGTAGGCGATGAAAGTGTTTCTCTAAGGGAGTTGACAGACCTCAACCAATGGACTGTGATTCCTGCTCTGCAGAAGATCCAAGGCGTTGCCGCCGTGAGCAACTTCGGTGGGCTCACGACACAATATCAAGTGGAATTGGATCCCGCCGCGCTGGCCGCCTACGACCTTTCCCTCTCCGAAGTCACAGAAGCCATTGAAAGCAATAACGCCAATGCCGGCGGAAGCATGGTCTCGATGGGAGAAATAAGCTATGTGGTTCGTGGTGTGGGACTTATCCAAGACCTTGAGGACATGGGCAGGATAGTTGTCAAGAACGAGGATGGAGTGCCAGTGTTCCTAAGCGACTTGGGAGAACTCAAGTATGGCAATCTGGAGCGCAAAGGCATACTCGGATACGTGGATGACGACCTGTCATTCAGCGACGGAGTGGAAGGAATAGTCCAGATGCTAAGGTATCAGAATCCTTCCAAGGTTCTGGAACAGGTTCACAAGGTGGTTGACGACCTGAATGAGAACGAGCTTCCGGAGAATGTACGGATACACATGTTCATGGACCGCACGCAACTGGTCGGCACCACCCTGCACACGGTTGAGCACACTTTATTGTTCGGAATGTTGCTGGTTATCAGCATATTACTAATCTTCCTCGGGAGCATCAAGAGCGCCTTGGCCGTTGCCATCACGATTCCGATCTCACTTCTTGTGGCGTTCATACTCATGAACATCACCGGCATTCCGGCGAACCTTTTGAGCCTCGGAGCGATAGATTTCGGAATACTCGTGGACGGAGCCATCGTCATGATGGAGACCATCCTCAAACTGAGAGAAGACAACACTGGACTTCCGCTCAGAGGGAAAGAGACCGCGGCAAGAATCAAAGAAGTGGCTAAACCCATCTTCTTCGCCACCATTATCATCATCGTGGCTTACATGCCGCTGTTCGCCTTCGAAAGGATTGAGAAGAAACTCTTTACCCCGATGGCTTTCACTGTCGGATACGCCCTTATTGGAGCCCTCGCGACAGCACTGATCCTAATTCCGGGACTGTCCTACTCTATTTACCGCAAACCGGGGAAAGTCTATGACAACAAGGTTGTACGGAACCTGACCGCTTCATATAAAGAATGGACCAAGAGCTTGATAGACAAGCCTAAAAAGGTGTTCACGGGCATGGCCATAGTGCTTGCCGCTGTCTGTGTGATGGTGATCACTGTCGGAAAGGATTTCCTTCCGAACCTCGATGAAGGCGGTATTTGGATCCAGGTCCAGACCCCTCCGGGAATATCCCTGGAGAAGTCCAAAGGGATGGCAGATGATTTAAGGAACGTCCTTAAGGATGAATTTGAGGAAGTGACAGAGTCTCCTGTGACAGAACAGGCAGAGTAAGAGGATGATGACTGACGAACTGGAAGATATTGATTTGCTGGACGATGTAGATGCTACATCAGATGATGACGGACAACTCTATGAGCACTTGCGTATGGAGGTGGACCGTGGGCAGGAGCCTGTACGTATCGACAAATATATGTCGGAACACGTACAGCACTCGTCACGCAATCGTATCCAGAAAGCAGCTGACGCCGGTTTCATTCAGGTCAACGGTACACCAGTCAAAAGTAATTATAAGGTTCGGCCTGGTGACATCATCACACTGATGCTCGATCGTCCACACTATGATACAACGATTGAACCAGAAGATATCCCACTGGATGTGGTTTATGAAGACGACCAGCTGATGGTTGTCAATAAGCCTGCAGGTTTGGTAGTACATCCTGGCGTAGGTAACTTCCACGGAACCTTGGTTAATGCTATTGCATGGCACCTACGCAATCTCCCAACTTATGATCCTAACGACCCCAGTGTAGGCTTGGTACATCGGATTGATAAGGATACCAGTGGCTTGCTGGTAGTAGCAAAGACCCCTGAGGCCAAGACGGAGTTAGGCGCTCAGTTCTTTAATCACGACACGCATCGAAGCTATGTGGCGTTGGTGTGGGGTAACTTCACTGAAGATACAGGTCGCATAGAGGGTAACATTGGGCGCGACCCCAAAGATCGTCAGCGCATGGCGGTATTCCCTGCTGGAGGCGACATTGGCAAGACTGCTGTCACACACTATCGCGTATTAGAGCGCTATGGCTATACCACGTTGGTGGAATGCCGGCTGGAGACGGGACGTACCCACCAGATTCGTGCTCACATGAAGCATATCGGTCATCCGCTGTTTGCTGACGAGCGCTATGGTGGTATGGAGATTCTGCGTGGTGAACGCACGGCCAGCTATAAGGCTTATATCCAGAACTGCTTAAAGCTCTGCTCGCGACAGGCCCTGCATGCCAGAACGTTAGGCTTCGTACATCCTGTGACCCATGAGCAGATGGATTTTACCAGCGAGTTGGCCGACGATATGCAAGCCTTAATAGATAAATGGCGAAACTATACTCGTAATAACGACATAACGTAATAACGACATAACGATAATAATTAAGATAATGAAACAACTAAAACGTAACATTGCCATCGTCTGTGGTGGCGACTCATCAGAGCACGACGTATCATTACGCTCTGCTCAAGGACTTTATTCTTTCTTCGACAAGGAGCGTTACAACGTATATATTGTCGACATCAAGGGACAAGACTGGCATGTGGAACTTCCTGGAGGTATTACCGCTCGTATTGACCGTAATGACTTCTCGTTTGTAGAAGATGGCAAAGCCAAATGGTTCGATTATGCCTATATTACCATTCATGGTACGCCTGGTGAGAATGGAATCTTGCAGGGTTACTTTGACTTGATAGGTATTCCTTATTCTACCAGTGGTGTGTTGGTCGAGGCTATGACGTTCGACAAATTCGTGCTCAACCAGTATCTGCGTGGTTATGGTGTGGCTGTTGCCGACTCTCTCCTGATTCGTCAGGGTTATGAGCAGCTGGTAAGCGATGACGAGATAGAGCAACGCATTGGTATGCCTTGTTTCGTAAAACCTGCGGCTGATGGTAGCTCGTTTGGTGTTTCGAAGGTAAAGAACAAGGATCAGCTGGCTCCTGCTATCCGTAAGGCGATGCTTGAGAGTGA
>OMQO01000069.1 GCA_900313275.1 uncultured Bacteroidales bacterium | reverse complement strand
TACTGAATCTTGACGACCTTGTGATCGACCACCAGCGCAAGACCGCTCAGTTGTATGGAGAGCCTCTTGACTTGACGAAGGCCGAATTTGAGCTTTTAAGTCTCCTGGTTTCCAATCCCGGCAGAGTATTCACCCGTGAGGAACTTATGGAATCCGTATGGCCCAAGGATACTTCTGTCAGCGCCAAGGTCTTGGACGCAAGCATCCGTGATATCCGCGGCAAACTTGGGGACTTGTCCAGCCATATCGCGAATAAGGGCGGACTCGGTTACTGCTTCGAATAACAGATAACACTTTCGAATAACACATAACACTATAACCATGTTCACAAAAGAAGATATCGCCCAGATAGAGGGGCGTGGCGTTGATCTCAGTCAGGTTGAGGCCCAGGTTGAGCGTTTCAAGAAGGGTTTCCCTTGGATGAAGATAGTGGCTCCGGCGACTCCCGGGAGAGGAATCAAGGTTCTCTCAGCCGAAGATGCGAAGGAGTCGGTAGATTATTACTATAGAGCGTCAGTCGAGGGAAAATGCAAATTCGTACCGGCCTCCGGGGCGGCGTCCAGGATGTTCAAGGACATGTTCTCAGGGCTTGCCAAACTTGAGGCGGGCGAAGACCTTCCAGCGGATGCGCCTGGCGCTAAACTCGCCGCAAGGATCAAGGATTTCGCCTTCTACGACGAAAAGTTGTTCGGTGAGCCGGAAGATAGCCGCGAGTACAGGAAAAAAGCCTTGTCAATGCTTCTGGGGGAGGATGGCCTCGCTTACGGCTCCAAGCCAAAGGGTGTCTTGAAGTTCCACAGCTATCCCTCCGAGGTCAGGACGGCGCTTGCCGAGCATCTTGTCGAGGCTCAGGAATATATGCGCGATACAGATCCGTTCACTGAAGAGGATACCTGCAATCTTGTCATCACAATCTCTCCAGAGCATAAAGACCTGTTTGAAAAGGTTGTCGCTGAGGTGGTTCCGGAATATGAGAAACGCTACGGAGTCCATTACGACATCACCTTCACCTATCAGGACAAGGCGACTGACACGATCGCTGTTGACATGGATAACGAGCCCTTCCGGACAGAAGACGGAAAGCTTTTGTTCCGCCCGGCTGGACATGGCGCATTGATCCACAACCTGGAAAAGGTTGACGCCGAGTTGGTCTCGATCAAGAACATCGACAATGTAGCCCACGAGAAACTGTTAGGGACCACCTCCTTCTATAAGCAAGTCCTGATGGGTGAGGCGCTTCGTTTGCGGGACTGGATAGTCCTTTATATCAGGCGGCTGAACGCTGATCCTTCAGAGGAGAATTGCTCGGAGATCGAGGAATTCCTCGACAATGTCCTTTGTGTCAAGATTCCTAAGGTCAGTGACCTGAAAGCTAAGGCGGATTTACTGCGTTCAAAGCTGAACCGTCCGATCCGTGTCTGCGGGATGGTTCGCAACGAAGGGGAGCCAGGTGGAGGCCCGTATATCGTTGAGGGAAAGGACGGTTGCACCTCCCTCCAGATTCTGGAAAGTGTCCAGATCAACAAGGATGACCCCCATGCCGTTGAGGCCATGTCAAAGGCCACCCATTTCAATCCTGTTGACCTGGTGTGCTTGCTTCGTGATTGTAGGGGAAATAAGTTCGATCTTCTTTCCCACGTGGATCAGGACGCCGGTTTCATCAGCTCGAAGAGCTATCAGGGCAGGGATCTGAAGGCCCTGGAGCTTCCGGGGCTTTGGAACGGGGCCATGAGCGACTGGAACACCATGTTCGTTGAGGTGCCGCTTGAGACCTTCAATCCCGTGAAAGTTGTCCTGGACCTGCTGCGTCCGGCGCATCAGGCCTAAGAGCCCGTCTCATAACCAGATTATTCAGGAATCTTGTACCGGTCGCCTGTGTCACGGGCGACCGCGTCGTAGAACCGCTGGCCGTACCCGCCGGGCTGGTCGTTGTATTTGACAATCAACTCTTTCCATAGACTGTTCCAGCGGGACATCATCCTTTCGACATATTCCCCGGTCTTCGCGGTCAAGAATGAGACCCTGTCTGAAGGAGTCATATCTTTCGCTCTTGAGTCGATAGTTTCCTGCTCAGAGCAGAACGAGTCCTCAAGTTCCTTTTGGGCAGTGCGGAGATCTCCGATCAAAGCGCTGTACCTTGGATAAATGAAATTTGAGACCATATTGCAGAACCAATAGGCACCATTCTCGTTGAATACTCCGTTGAGGTTGTTCTCCTCCCTGAACGCCGCAGGGATCTCGCTCTCGCAGCAATAGACTGGGACGTAGGCGATCATGTCAGCATCGTCGCAGTTGAAATACATGATCCCTCCAACCTCGTCAGGAAGCCAACCACGAAGTTGTGAGACGAGGGTGAAGCCGGCCTGTGGAGAGGCTATCGGTCTCTCCCTGAAGTATTTCTGGCCGTTTGACTCGAATGTTTTAGCCCTCGGACGCACAGGCATCCCCCAAGGACCGGCATCAATGTCACGGGTCATGTCAAGAGGCGTGCCCTCATAATGATCCCTCATGTCGGCCATAATGTCTCTCACAGACAGTTTTTTGTCAGGAGTTATCCAGAGCGGAAGATGGTCGCACATATCGAATTTACCGTCGATGTAAGGCATGTATTTGTCCATCTCGGAGGGATCGGTGTGATGGCGGAAGAAACTCCAGACCCTGGCGTCGCACTGGCGCACTTTGATGAATTCGATGGGACAGTAAGCGTCCCTGAAACTGAAGTCCTTGTCCTCACCGGAAAAGAATCCCATCTCGCGGGCGAAGGATATGACATCGCTTGAGTACATGCACTCTCCCTGAATCTCTTGGTAAAGGCTGTTTTTCTTTGCCTTGGCAACTTGAGGGAACTGCCTGATCCTGCTTATGTTAGCATGGGCGCTTATGCTTCCGTCCGGAATCCTTAGAGCCACCCAAACAGAGCCCTTGCGGCCTGGCCCTTTACCGACAATCTCCATGATCCACGCCTCTTCCTTATCGCAGACAGTGAAGGTCTCACCCTCGTCGTTGTAGCCGTACTCAGCCATGAGTTCTCCCATCACGCGGATGGCGTCCCTTGCGGTTGAGCAGCGCTGGAGGGCAAGCTGGATAACATTGTCATAGCCAAGGATTCCTTCGGGATTAACCAGCTCATGCCTCCCTCCGAAGGTGGTCTCCACGATGCACAACTGCTTCTCATTGATGTATCCGATGACGTTGTAGGTATATTCCACCTGTTCCACATAGCCCTTTATTCCGTCCGGATGCCAGAAGGAGCGGATGGGGATCTTCTCACCTTTCTCGTGCCTTCCGGCAGGGGAGTGGGTGAGCCATCCGGAATAGCCGAATGTGTCGCAGTTGTAGGTGCATATGACCGAGCCGTCAGCGGACGCCCCTTTTGTTACAATCAGGTTTGTGCAGGCTCCCAAAGATGGATCGAAAGCCAATGCGAAAACGAGGGAAAGCAGAAGCCCCCCTAGAGGGAAGTGTCTCATATTATGTGAGTTAAATTAGTCTGTCGTGATAACGCAGTCGCCGGGTCCCTTGATGTTTTCGTCGAGGATTATCTCACCGACAGACTCGACATGGATGTGCCCGGAACGTGGATTCTTGATGGAGACCAGGTGCCCTTTTATTGTGGCTTCGACGCTTGAATATTCAAACGCGAGATCGCAGTCAGCACCGAAAGTGCAGTCTTCCGTAACGAGATTGTCGCAATAGCAAAGTGGCTGTGTCTCAGTGATATGGCAGCGTACTAGCTTGACATTCTTGGAATACCAGGCCAGGTATTCACCATTAATCACGGAATCGTAGATCTCCACATTCTCGGCCTCCCAGAAAGAGTCCTTTGAGTTGAGAACGCTGTTCCGTACAACCACGTTCTTGGCATACTGGAAACCGTAGTTGCCTTGCAATTTGACATTCTCAAGAACTATGTCCTCGCAGTGCATGAACACATAGTCGGCCCTCTCGATGACGCAGTCCTTCACATCAATCCGACTGCAATCCCAGAATGTCTCGCTGCCCCCCGGAATCCAGCAATTCCTCATCTTGATCCCATCCATCCTGCGGAAAGTTTTCGGAGCGTCGATGATGGTATCGTATAATTCGCCGTTCCTTGAATACCATAGACCAGAGCGAGCGCCCACTGTGAGGATGCTGTCCCTCACGACAAAACCATCGCACTCCCATAGGGGGTATTTCCCCTCGAAGCGGCATCTGACGCAAGTGATGTTGGCCGTCTCTTTAAGACCTGACTCTCCAGGGTGAATCACGACATCCTCCAAGTAGAGGTCTTTCTTACAGTACAACGGTCTTTCACCGCCGAATTCCTTTCCTATTATTTTCTCCATATAAGTGTTTATATTTCAGCGTATTCTATATTCGCTTGTACCTTTCCCACAACATTGTGTTTCATCCATTTCTCACCGCGAAGCCTCCAAAGGAAGAGTAGCCCCCTGATATTCAATTCAATACACATAGCTATCCAATAGCCTTGCAATCCCATCTTCGGTGTTAGGATGGCTGCCAGTCCGATCCTGACGATCCACATGCTGCAGAAGTTCATGAGACTTGGCATCAAGGTGTCTCCGGCTCCTACACAGCACCCGTACCCGACTATGGATATGGCATAGAGCGTCTCCGCGAAAGCTTCGATTCTCAGCACCTTCGCACCAAGATCGACCACTTGCGGATCGACACTGAGAAGTCCCATCAACTGGCGAGCGAATATGAACATCAAGACTCCGAGGATGGTTTGAATCAAAGCTCCCATCGTCATGGTGATGCGCGAAAACCGTTTGGCAACCTCTCTTCGTCCCGCTCCCAGACTCTGACCAATCAGAGTCGTCGAGGCTTCCTCAATCCCATAAGAGGGCATGTAGCAGAAACTCTCCGCGGTGATAGCGAACGCATTGGCCGCTATAGCGATAGCTCCGAGAGGCGCTACAATAATCGTGCTCATGACGTAGGCTCCCCTCATGATGAAATTTTGGAGCCACATCGGGGCTGTTATTCCCCAGGCGTTGTTCAGGGTCCTCCTCCTGGGAATGAATGATCCTTTCTCTCCTTTGATATTCAATTCCTTGGATTTGGCGAGCACGTACCACACCGCGAACGCGGAAGTGACAAGCTCGGAGAGTCCGGTTCCGAGAGCCGCCCCGGTTACTCCCATCCCGAATTTGAATATGAATATGTAATTGAAAATCACATCTAAAGCGCACATGGCCGTGTACATGATGCTCGGGACCTTCATGTTGCCGCTTGCCTGGAGCATCGCGCTTGCGGCCCAGCCTACCGCTCCAACCGGGATAAAGGCCGAATAGATGAGGAAGTACATCGAGGCGTCATGCGTTATTTCGGGACTTCCACCAAGCCAACCCGGAAGGGGAGAACTGAGAGCTATTCCTATGGCTGCAAGGAAGAAGCTGAGTATCAGTACGCAAGTCAACCCTTCCCGAAGTACTTTCCTAGCTCCGGTAAAATCCTTGGCACCACACAGATGCGCTACTTGAACCGAGAATCCAGAGCAGGCTCCTGCGGTGAATCCGCCGAGAATCCATGTGCTGGTGGCGATCAGTCCAATTGAGGCTGATGGATTCGCTCCCAGGCGGCCAACCATTCCAGTGTCGATGTACTGCATCAGCATGGATGAAGTCTGCGCGAGGATGGCGGGAAGACTGAGCATGACGGCAAGCCGAGCCTGTTGGCCAAGCGTCATCTTTTCCCCGTTCCGGACCATGCCGAGGAGTATGTCTTTCCTTGAGTCTGCCACTGTGGATTGGATTGACGTGCAAAGATATGCTTTTTCCGCCTAATATTATGCGGAATGGCCTATCGCGCGATACTTTCAGCCGCTAGATAGCCAGTTGACCAGGCGGCCTGGAGGTTGAATCCTCCGGTAATCCCGTCAATGTCAAGTACTTCTCCTGCGAAATAGAGCCCAGGATGCTTCACGCACTCCAGGGTTTTATTGTTTATGTTGGAGAGAGCGACGCCTCCGCAAGTGACGAATTCCTCCTTGAAACGGCTTTGACCCTTGATATGATAAGAGTCGTTGGATAAGGTCTCGGCCAGCCTGTTGAGTCCCTTCTGGCCAAGTTCAGCCCAGCGGGCATCCTCACGGATCTTGCTTTTGGTGATAAGGTGGGTCCAGAGTCTGGAAGGGATATGGTCTGGATGGGAATTGACGACTTGCTTGAGCGGATTCTTGACGGCGGATTTCTGAATATATGAGCGTACGGTATCAAGATCTTCGCCTCCGAACCAGTTCACTAAAAGGGTGGCCTCATACCTTGCCTCCGCCAAATGGCGGGCGGCATAAGATGATAATTTAAGGACGGCGGGCCCGCTCATTCCCCAATGGGTGATCAATAAGGGACCAGAGGCTTTGAACTTTGTTCCTGCCAAGGAGACCTGCGCATTCTCGACAACTGTTCCCATAAGATCCCTGACAGGGCTGGACGGAAGGTTGAATGTGAAAAGGGAGGGGACAGGCGGAACCAGTTCAAGATCAAGACCTTCGAACATCTTAAACCCGTCCTGTCGGGAGCATCCGCCGGTCGTTACGACCACGGAGTCATATTCATCCATCAGTGTCTTGACACTGTCGATCTTATGTTTTGTGTGGATATTCACGCCCAATTGCCGCATCCTGGTCAGGAGCAGATTGACGATTTGCATCGCGTCTTGGGAAGCGGGAAAGACGCATTCGTCATCCTGGAGGACGAGTTTAACACCTTCGTTCTCAAACCAATCCCATGTCGATTTGTTGTCGAAAAATGTGAATACCCTTCGAAGAAGCTTGTCACCCCTGGGATAAGCTTCCTTGAGGGAGTTGATGGCAGCGAAAGAGTTGGTGAGATTGCAACGCCCACCACCTGTTATCGCCACCTTCGCAAGCGGCTCCCGCCCTGCCTCATAGACATCCACAACAGCATCAGGCAGCCTCCGCTTGAGTTCAATCGCACAGAAGCTACCGGCCGCTCCGGCCCCTATTATGGCAATTCTCATCTAATTGTGGGTCAGTGGGTTAGTCTTCTAAAGCCCGCTTCAATCCCGCCCGCATGTTTTCTATTAGCGCTACTGAGGAGAATGTGGCTCCCGTGACAGCGTCAACTTCTAATTCGAGTCCTTTCTTCGGAGTGAGACCGATCCATTTCTTCAATATTTTGGACGCGTCGTAGAAATAGCGTGGGGTCTCCTCGTTAGGAAGCGCTATGACATCGATTATGGTGTCTTTCCTTATCCTGATCTCAAGGGGAGTAGGTCCCATGAAGCCATCAACTTTCTGGCAAAGGGTAGTTGTGTTGATCACAATCGTCCCGTTGCCTTGGACAGTCTTCGAAGAATCCTTGACCGGATTCTGGGCAATCGCCATCCATCCACAAAATACTACTTGCAAATCATCATAAATAATGATGCCATGCGACGTTTGTTAACCATAATTGTGCCTTTATTCATCTCTTTTCTAGCAGGGGCCCAGCCGATCAGCGGACCTTGGAAGGGAGAGTTGCGGATAGGGATGACCAAACTGGCGATCGTGTTCCACTTCCAAGACGGCAAATGCACTATGGATAGCCCGGATCAGGGAGCGAAAGACCTTCCCGCTGAGTTGGATCACATTTCAGCCGATTCTGTCCATGTCACCCAGAAGACAGCCGGAATAGTCTTCTCCGGGAGGTTGAAGGATGGGGTTTTGGTCGGCAGGTTCAAGCAAGGCGGCCTTACGGTGCCGCTTGAGCTGACTCCAGGAGAGATTGTCAGAAACAGGCCTCAGACCCCTTCAGGGCCCTTCCCGTACAGGACCGAGGAGGTCACTTTCATCAACGGGGACGCCACTTTGGCCGGCACACTGACTTACCCTGAAGGTTGGAACGGCCGTAAAAAGGTGCCAGTGGCGATCATGGTGTCGGGAAGCGGTCAGCAGAACCGCGACGAGGAACTCTACGGCCACAAACCATTCCTTGTGATCGCCGACTATCTGGCCAGGAACGGGATCGCCACCTTAAGATACGACGATAGGGGAGCCGGAGCCTCGACAGGAGATCCGACGAATGCGACTACTTATGACTTTATGTCAGATGCTTCGGCTGGCATTGAATATCTCCGGTCGATGGGAAAGTTCAAGAAAGTCGGGGTCATCGGCCATAGCGAAGGGGGCTCTATCGCTTTCATGCTTGGGGCGAGGGAAAAGGTTGATTTTCTTGTCAGCCTTGCGGGCCCTGGGGTTCAGGGCGATAGTATTTTGTTGCTTCAGAATCTCAACGCGTTGAAGCAGTCTGGAATCAACATGAAGTTGACCAAGGAATATGTGCGGGCCCAAATAAAGGCCCAAAACAATCCCTGGCTTGATTACTTTATTGATTATGATCCGGTTACGGACATAAGGAATGTCCGTTGTCCCGCTCTGATCTTGAATGGTGACAAGGATACCCAGGTGGATGCTTCTGTTAATTTTCAGCGGATTCTCGATAACCTTCCAAAGAACCGAAGCGGCAAAAGGTTCGTAGGCAAGCACACCGGAGGAACAGTCTATCCTGGCCTCAATCACCTCTTCCAGAAATGTGAGACAGGGCAGGCGGATGAATATTCTCTGATTGAGGAAACAATATTCCCCAAGGTGTTGGAAGACATCGCCAAATGGATTGGAAATCTTTGATAATAAGTCAATTACTATAATGTTTGTTGAAGGGATAAAACCGATTGTGATTGAGGCTGGAGGTCTTATGATACGTTCCGGCTTTGATGTGATGGAGAAGGGCTCCTCTGTCAATCTTGTAACGTCTTCAGACCTTGCGGTCCAGCACTTCCTGGTGGAGCGCTTGGCGGCCTTGATTCCCGGGAGCGGATTCATATGCGAGGAAGAGGACTTTGATGACGAATCCAAGGAATATACATGGATTATTGATCCGATTGACGGTACTGCCAACTATGCCCGTGGAATGATCGACTGCTGCATCAGCGTGGCGCTTGCCAAGGGAGGTGAAGTCATAGCAGGGGTGGTCTATAGCCCTTGGAGAAACGAGTTGTATTCAGCTGAAAAAGGATGTGGAGCCTTCCTGAATGAACAGAAGTTGAAAGTATCATCCAGGCCTTTCAGCGACGCTATTTTCTGCACGGCTATGAGCACTTACAGGAAAGAGTTCGCGAAGGCTTGTTCCGACATCATATTCGACGTGTACATGCGCTCAAACGATGTAAGGAGATTCGGGTCAGCGGCTATCGAACTGTGTATGCTGGCTGCAGGCCATATGGAATTGTATTTTGAGATGCGACTCCAGCCATGGGACTATGCGGCCGCATCTTTGATCCTTTCCGAGGCAGGTGGGGTTTCATGTGGGTTCGATGGAGCCCCGTTAAGCCTGACTAAACCTAGTATGGTCATGGCTTCTAACAACCGTGACAGTTTAGATGAATTGCTCTCAACAGTCCACCGTCATCTTCCGGAACTTCCTTATTGATAAATGATTATGGAATGTCCGCTGATTAACCCGGACCTGCGGTCATATATTGAGGAGGAAATCATCCCTCGCTACGGTTCTTTCGATAAAGCCCACAAGGAAGACCACGCTTGCAGCGTCATTGACGAGGCTTTGAGGCTCGCTGGTTTTTATGATGTCGATAGGAATATGGTTTATGCCGCCGCCGCTTTCCATGACACGGGTCTAGTGGCAGGCCGTGAGACCCATCATTTAGTGTCAGGCCGTATAATCAGGGAAGATTCAAGGCTACCGGAATGGTTCACCAAGGATCAGATTGAGACTATCGCCCAGGCGGCTGAGGATCATAGGGCTTCCGGCAAGACTGCTCCCAGAAGCATCTACGGCAAAATCATAGCGGAGGCTGACAGGGATATCGTCCCGATGAAGATCCTGCGCCGGACAATCCAGTTTGGCCTTGAGCACTATCCTGAGTTGTCTCGAGAGGGTCATTGGAGGCGTTTTGTTGATCACCTTCATGAGAAATATTACTATGGAGGTTATCTGAAGCTGTTCCTTCCCGAGTCAAGGAATGCCCCGAGACTTGAGGAACTAAGGAAAATGATAGGGGAGGAGTCTTCCTTGCGTGAATTGTTTGATAAAATGTTTGATAATGAAACGATTGATTATTAAGTGTTTGTTGCCGCTCGTGGCTCTTGCTTCCCTGGTCGCGTGCCAGGAAAAGCCAGAAAGGAAAGTAGCGAAGGCATTAGCTATCCTGAATGATCCCAACTCAAATCAGATTCTTGTCGCCGCTCACCGGGGAGACTGGCGTAATAATCCTGAGAACTCAATACCCGCTATTGAGTCCGTGATCCGCATGGGTGTTGATATCGTTGAGATCGATGTCGCCCTGACAGCGGACAGTGTGCTGGTCTTGTCTCATGACGGAACAGTGGACAGGTGCACGAACGGTAGCGGACCGATATCCTCTTACACTTTGGACTCACTCAGGCAATTGAGGCTCAAGTGGAAACAAGGTGTCATTATTGATACGCTCGGCATACCAACCTTGGAGGAGGCTCTTAAGGTGTGCAAGGACAATATCCTGGTCAATGTGGATCATGGCTGGAACTATTTCCCTCTGGTTTTGGATGTGGCCGAAAGAGTTGGCTGCGTGGATCAGATCATATTCAAGTCCGGCGGTGACAGGGCGGCGACGGCGGAGGCTATGGAACAGTGCGACAAGTCGGGGATTATTTATATGCCTATTGTCACGATTGCTAAGGACGGAACCTGCCCAGCCATAGACAGTTACCTTGACGGAGGCAAGATGCCGGTCATGTTCGAGGTTTGCTTCTCGGTTGATTCTCCTGAGGGTGAGAGCAAGATAAGGGCTCTTCAGGCGGCTGGCTCAAAGGTTTGGGTGAATTCCATTTGGGGCTCGCTCTGCGGTAATAACAACGATGACAGGGCATTTGAAAGCCCAGAGGAGGCTGAGGCCGCTTATGGCCGACTTCTCTCTCTGGGCTTCAAGGCATTCCAGACCGATCGTCCGGATTTTCTCATCAACTATCTGAAAAATAAAGGCTTACACGATTAGTTCAAGGCCTTCTTGAGGGCATCCCAATGCTCGGGGGACATCCTTCCGGGAGTGAATAGGCATATTCCTGCGGCTCCGTTGTCAAGTGAGCCACGCACGGCAGTCTCCATCTCTGAGGGGAGAAGACCGGAATTCTCAGGATCTTTGACCTTATCCTTGTTTTGCCAATCCGGGCAAATGAAAAGGCCGCTCATTACAGGGACTCCGGCGGGGGCGGATTCAACTTCCTCTTTGCAGATTGTGGCCAGCCAATCGGCGCCTTCTGAGTAGAAGTCGTTGTAATTCATAGGGAAAAGCATGTCCACGTTCCACTTGCTCCACTCCTGGCGGACCATCCAATAGGAAAGTGACATGGGGCCTGGAAATACATCAGCGCTGACTTTCTTGCCTTTGGCGTGGACAGCTTCCGCGATCATGTTCACAAGCTCTGTGACCTTGTCGCAGCGGAACTGAGCCCATTCCTTGACCTTGGAAGGATCTTCGACCGACTTGATGTCAATGCCAGTCTTCTCCTTGAATTCGGCGACACAATCATCGCAGTAGCAATAGTCTGCGGGGGCATATTCCTCGTCCATCACCAGCCCATACTTGTCCCAGAGGCCTCGGCCGAGGATCACGTCAGCATAACGGATGTAGTCCAGCTGGACATAGTCCACTTCGGGAATGTCGGCTATTCCACTGTATAAGTCCACAAGGTACTTTCTGACCTCGGGGTCGGCCGGGTCAAGTGTCTTGTAATATGAGACATAAGCCGGAAACTCATCAGCGGGCTGTCCGAGGCGGTTGACGGTGTACCACTCGTGAGGATGCCCTCCGCGTGTCATGGCGGCGATCCATGCGTGATACTCAAGCCCTTCGGCATGGGCTCTCTTGGCGGCTTCACTGACCAGGGTAGGGTTGTCACTACCGATGCAGACTCCCACCAGGCCTTGGGATTTCCAGAAGCGGAACTTCTCGGATAGTTGTTCCATATCGGTTCTGGGGTTGATGCCTTCCCATGCGTAAATGGGAGTCGTGACTTTGTTGTTGGAGCAGGCCGCGACCGTCAGGACCACTCCCAGGAGGAATAATGCTCTAATGATTTTCATACTTCGCGATAATTTCTTTAAAGATAGGATATTTTTTCGAAAAATTGTTATCTTTGCAGTCCCAAACAAAAACAGGGGCGTAGCTCAGTCGGTTCAGAGCGCTTCAGTCACATTGAAGAGGTCATCGGTTCGAGCCCGATCGTCCCTACAGGTCGACAATAAGTTCGATATCTGGATGTAGCGCAGTTGGTAGCGCACCTGGTTAGGGACCAGGAGGTCGCTGGTTCAAGTCCAGTCATCCAGACCAAGGGTATGGCGAGATCCTTTTCCGTCATGCCCTTTTAAAAATAAAGGTGAGTTGTCCGAGTGGTTGAAGGAGCCTGCCTCGAAAACAGGTGTACGGCAACGTACCGGGGGTTCGAATCCCTCACTCACCGCGCTATGCAATGCGAATCAAGGCGCCGCACGTAAAGTGCGGCGTTTTTGCGTGCGGTACACTTTTTTCTCTTGCGGCCTTGCGTGAAAAACACTAACTTTACTGACAACTCCCCACGGGGGCAGCGGGCGGCACGCCCCTCGCTAGACGTCGCCCGGACTACTCGCATCGGCCATGCTCGGCCGCTCGCTAACTCGGGCCTTTCGGCCCTCAGACACACGCTCGCTTTTGGCCTGCCTGGCTCTCGCTCGCCACGTCCGTTCTCCTAAGTTCGCTTCGGAACGTCCGCCCGACTGCTCCCGGTACCTATTGCTCCCTGAGCTTGTCGAAGGACCAACCACTTCAGTTTGCCCGTTGCTGCCGACTTGCCGTGATTTGCAATCGGTTAATACACAATAAATAAGGCTATGTCCATCCCCCGCTTTGGGAGGGATGGAGTTGTTTCATATTCCTGAGAAACAATCGTTTCCAAATCACGCTTGTTGAGTGCCTTCCAGTTATCAGTCCCAGGAACGGCGTTGGCAAGAGCTGTTTTCGTGAGTTTGATATGCTTATTAAGCTCCTTCATCGTCATATTGACGCGCGTTGTCGAGACGGTGACTTTGTCCAGTGCGGACATTCCTTTCTCGCCTTTGACGATGATGTTGAGAATCATATCCTCATTACGTATGTTCTTTGCCATAAATCAATCGGTTTACGGCACAAAAATAGCCGCCCGAAGGCGGCTTAAAAGGACAGAGGAATGGGTTAATCCACTCTAAGCAATTCCATCGGCGGCCCATCTTCAAGGTATTTGTCCATCGAAGCGCAGAGCGTGTCGAAAACCTCTTTGCAGCGCACCCTGGCCGCCTGGACGATCTCAGGATTGTGGTTGACCCTCCAGAGCCAGGTGCGGTTGAAACTGTCGTCTTGCTTGGAGAGCTCTATGCGGTGGTTACGCCAGTATGCGCGGATATTCTTTAGTTCGAGAACCATCGGCCCGTCTGTGATCACAACGCCGACAGTCCCGACCAAGGAGCCTTCAACCCCGTCGAAATCCAGCCCTTCAGTGTTAAGATGCATATATTTCCCATCAGAATCTGTCGGGAATCCCGTAAGGCTCAAGTCGAATGCCCGGCAGTCCCATTTCATCAGATGCTGTCGGATATCATCGCGGTCTTTGGACGAAATCCAGTAGACTTTCCTGAATTCCAGCGGCTCAGGGTCATTGATTACTTTGTTCCGCCTGTAGTTCTGTCCAGCTGCGGGTAAAACGCACAACGCCGCCAGGGCGGCGGCGACAACTATATGAAGGATCCGTTTCATCGCAAGGGTTTTATGCAACCAGTGACAAAAAACCTGCCAGAATTATCCGCCTTTCAGGGCATGGGCAACTTCGTCTGTGAACTCTGTCATCAGCCTTTGGCCGATGGGAACCCTCGTGAAGCCCTCCCTTAAAGTACCGCAGCAGGCGGTTGCTGTATTGTCAAAAGTACAAAATCTGAAAGCAGGTCACAACCAAATTCTTGGACTTAACTGGCGGATAAATGCCTGATGATCAACTAGATAACTGAAACCAAAGTAGCTTAATGCCGCACTTTAATCTTTGCGAAACTATTGATTATCAAATATTTATCTGCCAGGACCACACGTCTCGAACTGGTTGTCAACCCAGAACAGAAGAAACCTTATGTGTGCAATTATAATTATTTGTATATTTAACGAACCATAACCACACCAATCATGAGATTACTCAAATTCATCAAATCTATTTCCCTCATCCTGCTGGCATCCGCGGCTTTCTCTTGCAAGTCCGGTAAGGTAACTGAGTCTCCCAGGATCGTCAACATCATCAATTTCATCCGCTACACTGAGCCAAGGTCGGCGAAGCCTCTGGAAGATGTTCTGTATCAGACGGTTGTCTCCCAGGCGGAGGATCTCCGGTCAAAGAATTTGATAGGGACATATCTCCTTCAATATGATGCGCTTATCTATCCGCCATACCAGGAGCTTCTGAAGGAAGAAAAGGCCCGCGGTTGTGAGATCGGCGCCTGGTGGGAGAGCACCCAGCCGCATGTCGAGGCCGCCGGTATGACATGGCGAGGGCGTTTCCCGTGGGACTGGCACGCTCATGTGGACTTCTCAGTGGGCTACAACCAGGCTGAGCGTGAGAAGCTTGTTGATGTGTACATGGAAAAGTTTAAAGAGATATTCGGTGAGTACCCCAAGTCTGTTGGATCATGGTTCATCGATTCCGGCACCTTGGAATATCTTTACGAGAAATACTCCATTGAGGCTTCTTGCATGTGCAAGGACCAGGTCGGGACTGATGGTTACACCCTTTGGGGAGGTTATTGGAACGGCGCTTTCTATCCCAGCCGTGTGAACGGATATATGCCCGCCCAGACTGTTGAGGGCGAGATTCCCGTTCCAGTGTTCAGGATGCTAGGCAGCGACCCGATTTATCAATATGAGGCCACCGTGGGTGGTGGGGTGCAGAGTGTCGAGTCCCTTGAGCCTGTCTATGAGGGAGGTGGCGGCAATCCGGATTGGATTGATTGGTTCTTCAGAATGTTCACTAAGGAGCCTCATATGGGCTATAACTATGTTCAGGTGGGACAGGAGAACTCTTTCACCTGGAGACAAATGGCCAAAGGATTTGTCGCTCAGACCGCTCGCCTTAAGGATTTGGCCGAAAAGGGTGATGTCAGGATCGAGACCCTGCTCCAAACCGCTCGCTGGTTTAAAGACAAGTATCCTGTGACTCCGCCCACAACTGTTATCACCACCGAGGATACCCGCGGGAATGGCTTGAAGACTCTCTGGTTCAACAGCCGGAACTATCGCGCCAACCTTCTCTGGAACAGCGAGGGATTGAAATTCAGGGATATACATGTATTCGACGAGGACCTTCGCTCTGAGTATCGGGATCACCCCGACACCCTTCCGGTCTTCCGTTACGAGACGCTTCCCATTGTAGATGGCTGTCTCTGGAGCTCTTATGAGAATATGGCTGGGCTGCGTTTTGTGGCTCCCGGATTTGTCGGCACCGATCCTGAGTTCACCGTCTTGGATGGTGGAAACCTTCAAAGGATCATCTGGCCCGCAGCGGACGGGAAGGCCAAGTTCATCATCGAACTGACGGAGAACGATGTCAAGATCAATCTCAAAGGCAAGACTGAGCCTTGGTGCCTTGAACTCTCGACTTTGCCCGGTGTGGATCTTCCTTTTAAGGATATAACTCCTTCAGCCATAACCGCTTCCATGTTCGGTCGTAAGTACGGAATGACTCTTTCCAAAGGGACTTTCGAAGATCTCAGGGAAAGTGCTGATGGAAAAGTCTTTCGCATATTACCGGAAGCTGAAGCTATTGTTTTCACCCTTGATCTGTTATGAGACGTTTCATTTTTTCCGCATGTTTATTATTGACATGTGCCTTCGCGTTCGCGAAAGGGGTACAGCCGGTTGATCCACAGTGTTGCTTCCTTGTCAATCCTCTTGGTGTCGAGTCTCCGTCCCTTGGCTGGAGGCTGGATGGAACCGGAGCCGCGGCAGTACAAAGCGCTTATGAAATCCAGATAGCTTCTTCCTCAAAGAAGCTATCTTCTGGAAAGGCTGACATCTGGTCTTCCGGGAAGGTGCTGTCGGACAGCCAGTTCGGTGTATGCCCGCCGATTACGGAGCTCTCTTCCGCCACCACATATTGGTGGCGTGTACGGATCTGGGATGCCGATGGGAATAAATCTGCCTGGACCGCGCCTGCTTCCTTCTCGACTGGTCTTCGTGATGAGGACTGGATAGGGGAGTGGATTGCCCCCGAATGGAAAGACGGGATGCGGATGCCTTATTTGAGAAAGGAGATCCCGGTGGGTAAGAATGTCCTCCGGGCAACAGCGTTCGTGTGCGGTCTTGGCGCGGCGGACTTGTTTGTGAATGGGGAATATGCCGATTCGACCAGGGTGCTTGACCCTGCCCAGACCAATTATGAGCATTACGCGCTTTACAGCGCCTTGGATGTGACCAGTCTTATTAAGACAGGAACTAACTGCCTGGGTGTCATGCTCTACGATGGCTGGTTCAACCAGAACTATGTGTTTGCCGATTTCAGCTACGGCAAGCCGATGCTCCGGCTTCAACTTGTTGTCGAATACAAGGATGGCTCTCGGGAGACCTTCGTTTCTGATTGTACCTGGCAGTGGATGGAAGGTCCTGTGGTTAAGGCGAATATCTATAGTGGAGAGGTCTATGATGCCCGTCATGCCGTCAGGGATTGGGCGAAAGCCGGGACTGATGTTTCCGCATGGAAGCCTTGCGTCAAGGCTACGGTAGGCGTTCCACCTTCTTTGCGTTCGCAGATCATTCCGGCTATAAGGCAGCAGGAAGTCTTGCCTGCCGTGAAGATGTGGAAAACAGAGAAAGGGTCTTACGTTTATGATTTCGGGACCAACAACACAGCGGACATATTCCTGAAAGTGGCTTTGCCGGCCGGTACGAAGATAACGGTCCAGACCGGGGAAGAGATTTATGGTGAAGGACTTGGAGCATTGAAGGATTGTGGTAATCTGACTTCAATAAGTGTTGAAAAAGATAATCCTGTATATGATTCGCGTGACAATTGTAATGCGATTATCGAGACAAGCACTAACACACTGATCAGTGGATGTAAGAATACAGTTATTCCCACGTCAGTTACAATTTTAGGTCATCAGGCATTCCGTGGGGTAACCTTATC
>OMQO01000277.1 GCA_900313275.1 uncultured Bacteroidales bacterium | reverse complement strand
CCCACCTTCGTCCTCGTGTTTGCCTCCCGTCCCGAGAAATGGAGAAACGCCGTCCAGGACGCCTCCCTCGTGCTGGGTAACATGATGAACGCCGCTCATGCCATCGGCCTCGGCTCCTGCTGGATCAACCGCGAGAGGGAGATGTTCGACACAGAGGAAGGGAAGGCTCTCATGGGAGAGTGGGGCCTCCCGGAGGACGTAGTGGGTGTCGGGGCCCTTGCCCTCGGTTACCCGGCCCGTGAGCCGAAGGAACCCAAGCCCCGCAAGGAGAACTACTACAGGATTATCCGATAAGAGCCTTGCCCCGGGTCATCTTCCATATCGATGTTAACTCCGCCTTCCTCAGCTGTTATCAAAAGATTATTGTTATCACAAGCCATTTGTTGTAGAAGTCAGATCTGCGCTAATGCATTGCACTTTAAGTGACTAACTATCAGTTCATGCCTTGTGATAACAATAGCGCTATGCAAGATTCTTAAGCATCGCCAATAGTTTGGGATTCTGTTGCCATTGTCGCTCTTCTTTCACCGGCAGCCCCAGATCGGAGTATGCATTTTCTATTGCCCTGCTTGTTGCACTTTGATCGACTTTAGCATATATCTCTGTCGTTTGGATTGACGCGTGACCAAGAATGAGTCTTATGTACTCCAGATTGGTGCCAGCCTGAAGCAGATGGCATGCCCGAGAGTGGCGGAACATATGCGGGTGTATGTTTTCTGGAATGCCAACCATACCATTCTCAACAGCTATCTTAGAGTATTTCTTCAAGAGATAAGTAATGCCAGCGTTAGTTAGCTTACCATGATAGCGATTGAAAAAGAGTGGATGGGAGTCCATGCCGGGCTGATCGAGGCTATATGCTTTCATATATGAGCCTAGAAGTTTTATAATTGGCTCGTCCAGTGGAACTACTCTCCTTTTGGATCCTTTGCCGAACAATTCTACTCCATAGGGCTTTTGGAGTCTGATAGATTTTGGCATAAGATCTATCAGTTCATTTACACGGGCCGCACTGTTATAAAGCAACGATAATAGGGTCAAGTCCCTGAAGCCAGAGCGTGAGCTGGCATCCACCGATTGAAGAATAGCCTTGACTGCGTCCAAAGACAAACTGTCCACCTTTTCAATCTCTTCTCGCTTTTTGGAAGCCATCTCAAGAACAAGTGTCCATTGCTTCAAGTGGCTGGGATCCTCATACATCAGATAGCGACAGAATGATTTCATGGCGGCCAGACGATTATTTCTTGTCCTAATAGAACAGTGGCGGTCTTTTTCCAACCAGTCAAGGAACGCTTTCACCGTTTCTCTGTTGAACATTTCCAGCGAGATTCTTTCAGGGGGTACTTTTTCCATTGAACTTAGGTAATGTACCAACAGGACAAATGCGTCACGATAAGTTCGCAATGTCTTCTGGGAACATCCCCGCTCACGTATGAGGTATTCCTTAAAGAAGTCCTCTAGGCATGAACTGAACCCTTTATATGGGATTTTTTCCTTAATACTCTTCATCGTTATATCGTTTATAAGCGTTGTTGATAACCTCATTAACCCCGGACGATATTTTACGTTCAAGCTGTATGATTTCCGGGTAGAGTTCCTCGGTCAGATGCAGATAGTATTCAGTGTGAGTCACATCGCTATGCCCCATAAAAGTGGAAAGTGTCGGAAGGCAGCAATATGGATCCAGACCACTCTTTACCATTTTTAGTAGGGCATGAACACAAGCAGTATGCCTCAGACAATGGATGTTAGGACCTCCCTCGCTTCTCCCATAATAAGGGATCCCAGCATCTTGAACAGCTGTACGGAACCAGAACCCGACGACATTTGAAGGAACTTTCTGTCCCTTTGCTCCGCAAAAGAAGTATCCGTCTGGTTGCCCAATGCCTTCTGCTGGTATTCGGCTCCTGTAATACAGGTATTCTTCAAGCACAACTGCTAGGGAGTCATTGATTGGGGCAATTCTTTCACGCCAATTCTTTGTCTTACACAACTTTATGACGCGGCACTTCATATCTACATCCTTATTCCTCAGATTCAATACCTTACCAACGACAGCTGGGAGATGGTGAGCGCCGGCCGGCCGCTTACGGGCGGCGTCTCCGGCTATCCCATCCTGCACCGCGCGCTGTACTCCAAGGGCACCCTGTACGTGCTGACCATCCCGGACGATTTCGGCCAGCTGTACGACTATCCCGCCGGCGTCCTGAACGAGATCCGCCGCGTCATGGGCAAGGGCCTGGACGTGCGCCTGGAGGGCCCCGCGATGGTGAGCCTCTTCCTGTATGACAACAAGACCTTGATTGTGGAGAACTTCAACGACGAGGCGGTCGATGTCAAGCTCGTCGGCGCCGCCCTGAAGTCCTTCACGGACCTGGAGAGCGGCGAGGTCGTCGCCGCGGGAAAGGACGCCCCGGCCCCCGGCGGCTTCTTCTTCGGCCGCATGGCACCCCCCGAGCCAAAGGCGACCGTCTCCATCCCCGCCCACTCCTACCGGGCCTTCCGCTACGACACTGAATAACCGACCATCCAACCA
>OMQO01000048.1:12141-17286 GCA_900313275.1 uncultured Bacteroidales bacterium | reverse complement strand
TCGGACTACGGGCCGGACGGCCCCGTGCCAGTCCGCCTCGAAGGGCTCCGAGCAGTCGCACCACCAGGCGTCGACGCCGTAGCGGAACAGCCCTTCCTCAGCCTGCTTCCAGTACAGCGCCCGGGCCTTTTCCTGAAACGCGTCATAGATGACCCGGTTGCCCAGCATGCAGCCGGAATAGGCATTCAGGAGCTCCCAGCGTTCGAGATATTCCTCACCGCTTTCCTCGGCCATCGTAACCAGGGAGGCGATCATGTCGTCAACCACCTTGGGATTGATGATGGTCTGGAGCGGCATCTGGCTGCGGAATACATCCCAGCCACTGAATATTGTCCTCTTGTTGAAGGAACCACCACCATTGTGAGGTTTGTGGTCACCCCCATCGTATCTTCCATCGACATCGGCATAGAGCCTCGGGTCAATCATCGTGTGGTACAAGGCGGTGTAGAAAACAACCTTATCGGACTCCGTACCTCCTTTGACCGTCATCTTTGCCAAAGCCTCATTCCATGCTCCTCGAGCATCCTTGCGGACGTCATCGAAGCCCTTTCCGGCTATTTCTGCCTCAAAATTCTTTCTAGCGCCATCGATATCCACGAAAGAAATGCCCACACGGAGAGTGGTCTGATCCCCCGACTTTGTGGGGAACTCGGAGAAAAAGCCGAGGTGGCGGCCTTGAATCTCTTCCGAATCTGTGACCACAGCCGCCTGAGCGACCCTTTCCAGATAAGGAACGCTGGTCACATCTTCACGCTTGCGAGGCCAATCTTCAGGGATGTCAGCGCACCAGAAGCCTTTGTTAATGAACGGTTTATCGAACTCGGCATGGAAGTGGACAGTGTACAAGGCTTTGCCTGCTCCATCACCCCAACCACCAGTCTCGGGAGTGCAACGCATCCATCCTTCGATCGTGTGATCATTGATGATTTTGACATATTGCTCCTCAGAGGTTCCCCCCACCCTTCTAGCCAAGTCAATTTGAACCCTGGAGAGGTCGCTCTCAGGCCAGGTGAAACGAAGGATTCCGCAACGAGGAGTAGCCGAGCACTCAACCTTGATGTCATAGTCCGTGAGATTGACTGAGTAATATCCCGGCGAAGCGGTCTCTGTGGCCTTGTCATAAGCTGAACGCCAGCCGCTGACGCTCCCGTCTTCCTTTCCGGCTATAGTCTGGAGTGGCCCGGTTGTCGGCATCACAAGGAAATTGCCCAGATCGCCGTACCAGCCGATCCCACTCATCTGGGTCATGGCGAACCCTTCGATCGTCTTCATCTCGTAGCTGTAGCCCGGCCCGTTGTCACCACCTGTGACAGTGTTAGGGCTGACCTGGACCATTCCGAAAGGCGTCGTGGCTCCAGGAAAGGTCTTTCCAAGGCCATGATAGACTCCAGCGGCATCGGTGTTGGTACTGGCGCCGATAAAGGGATCGACATAACTGGCAAGGTCAGTGGTTTTACTCCCGCCACAAGAAACAAGTGCAAGGGAAAGCGCCGCGGCGACGGCAAAAGAATATCTCATAATCAATCTATCTTGAATGTCTTTATTCCGAATCTGGGAATACTCACTTCCATAATAATGCCGTTGTCATCTTTTGAGACCTTCGGATTTCCGGTTTTTTCGCCCAAAAGATTCACTTCTTCAACCTTCTTAGCGGGAATGGCTATCTTGACATTCTTCGGGGAAGCGTCACCCGAGGCATTATAGAGCCTTACCAGATAGCCTCCGTCCGAGTTTGTCATGGCGCTCAAGAGATAGCCTGTGCCTGAGAGATCCAGCGCTCCGTCACGGGGACTCACACCAGGGATGACTGTCAGAGGCTCATTCCAGGCCTGGCTCTCTTCCTGGACACCTGCCTTATCCCACATTCCGGTGTGGGGAACAAGCGCGTATCTCATTGAAGTAGGACGAGTTATGGAATAATTCCTGCCCCACAAACCGTTCCCGGAGAATTGGACTGTCAACGCCAGCGGGAAGTCCGGGCCATAGGTGTAGGAAGTTGTATGGTCAGAGAGAAGGGCGACGCTTGTGCCGTTCTTGCCGCACAGATCAACCCAGTCCAGGATGACATTGTGCTTGATGTTCTCCCAGTTATCAAAATACGTGTCCTCCAACTGGCTCTCGCACACATCGAATGGAGCGTCCTTGAAGAGCGAGGGAGACTCGCAAGCCACAGGAAAGAGTATATTCAGGTCGTATCTGGAGTCATAAAACGCCCTCTGCCTGTTGTCATAAGCTCTCCTTTGAGCAGATCTTCCTATTCCGACATTCTTCTCCCAGTCGATATTGAGGTCAAAGTCGATGCGACGGCTACCCTCATCAATGGTCATGACTTGGGTAAATGGAGTGGAAGCTATTGTGCCTCTTACAGTTACCTTGGTCGAGATACCCTTCGCCTCACAAACCTCAACCGTCGCTGGCTCCTCTGAGGACAGGTGCCAGCGGTTTTCCTCGTAGAACCAGCCGGAGAGCAATCCAAGGGCCTGGGAGGAAGACCTGTCAACATATTCCCTCCCGTCTTTAGAGACAAGGCTCGTGATGACACCTCCGTCTTTAGGAGAGAAGGTGATCTTATACTCTCCCGCGTCAACCTTGACTAGTCCATTCGTACCGGAATATGTCTTCACGGAAGGCTCCACCTTTGTGCCTTTCCCGTTCTTGCTGAGAGTGTAGGAAGCGATTCCGAGGGCGGGAGCGGTGGCTTTGAAAACAGCCTTGCCATCCTCGACGAAATAAGGCACCTCAGTTCCAGATGCGTCAGTTATTCTGAAGTTCCCGGGCCATCCGGCTGGGATATCGGTCCGGACGGTCTCTTCCCTAGCGAAAGCAGTTGTGTTAACCACGCCGACCTGGATTGATGAGGCTCCGATGGAAGGCTCAAAAGCCACCATGGCATCAATCGCGGAATCGCAATTATCCTCTGAGGCGGCGGTCCAAAGCGTCACATTCTCAGCCCAGTTCCCGCGCTTGTTAAGCCTGTTGTAAGGAACGATCCAGCAATCATGATGCTGCGAAAGCAACAGTGTCCTCCAAGCTTCATCGATAAGCGCCTGCTCTGGAGCTTTCCCTGTCGCCAAACTCAGCAACGCGCCTGTCTTCTCAGTCATAACAAGCTTATTCTCTGCTCGACGTACTTCCCTGGCGAGTTTCTGGAGTATCTGTGATCCCCACACGAGACCTCCGAGGACATCCTCCTGGGACATCTTGTAGACCTCATGAACCGCATCAGCAGGCTCTCCCTCAAAATACTGCCTCCATGTCAGGTAACCGACATCGGGATGGGTGGCTCCACCGTAATCGAGCCAGGGGCCATTGGTCCATCCAGCATCTTGAAAACACATACCCACAGGCCGCTGTATGCCAGCAGCGACACAGGCCTCCCAATAATCCTGGTAACGGCCGTTAGCCTTGGTCTCCCAAACCTTATCTCCAAGCTCCTCGCACTCATAGCGCGGAACCGCCAGGATGTAACTGCCATCAGGTGCCGTCCATTTCACGACTCCCTTGCCGAATCCGGCGGAATATCCTCCCCAGCAAGTGTTGGGACATTTGATGGAGGCGTACTTGAAACCGAGCTGACTAAGCACCATCGGTAAAGTCGAGGTGAAACAAGGCTCTTCAACAGCATAGGTAAGAAACTCAGCATCAGGGAAATGAGTCCACACCTTGTCCATTCCGTAACGGAACTGGCGGATGATGCTCTCCCCAGAGATGGTGTACATGTAGGACTGGGCATATGAAGGGTTGGTGAACTCCACCCTTGGAGTCGAGGCCAAAGCCTTGAGTCTCTCCAGTCCGGAAGGATTGTGGACAGCGACAGAATCCCAGGTCTCCGGTTCTATCTCAAGGCAAATGCTCCACTCGGGATGCGCCTCAAGTTGGTCAGCCAAGAAGTCAGTGTAAGTCTTGAGCGGATAATGACCGTAAACGCCACCATGGAAGCCGTCCACGAAATTCATTCTCTGTTGCGCCGCACCTGAGAACGCGAGCGCTGAAGCCACAACTAAGGAGGCGAGTTTTAGACACTTCATATCTTCTCTATTGTTATACGCCTTGTGACGGGCTTGTTAATCGAATAAATCCTATCCACGAGATCCGAAGACATCTTCTCCCAAGTCTCCCTGACCTCGGGGATGGAACTCTTTTTATACCAATAACTTGAATAATTGACAAAAGGATCCTTTCTCGCGGCTTTCCCGACCATCTCCAGGGACTTCCAGTCATCTTTGAATATCTGGTCTGTGTTCCTGAACATGTTGTACTCCATCCAGACATATTCCCTGAGGCGCTTGTCATTCTCGAACCTCTCCTCGTTGAGATACATCACAGCCGAGGCCTGGCGGTACTGGGGAGTGTTGGTCAATTCGGCCATATTGATTCCCTGATCCAAATCACGGGATGAGAAGGCTGCTATCGGTTGTCCGTCAATCACGAGCCTGTAGTTTCCTTCAGCCAATCCTCTGACCCTCAGGGTCTCCTGATTGAATTCCTCTGTGAAAGGGATCATCTTCAAGGCATCCCTCTGGGAATGGATATTCCCCCAGCCATGCTCGGAAATGGAGTCGCAAGGATAAGGGAGAGCATTCGCAAGATAGTCAAAAGCGATTCCTGTCTTCGATTTCTCCAGGTTGGACACCTTGCAGTTCTCAGCGGAGATGACCTTTTTCTTTGAAGCATCGACATCAATGCCGGCGACCTTCTTTCCAGCAAGTCCTTGGGCCTTCAGGAAAAGATATGCCATGACCATCTGGCCGTCCTTGTCAGGGTGGATCCTGTCTTGGGGGCAGAATGAATATGCCGGATCGGAAGCCTGCGCTACCGTGGCCAGGTCGAGCATAGGAGCATTGAAATCCACAAAGCCCCAATTGTGATTCTTGGCGGCGGCCTCCTGCCCCGCTATTACTTTCCGGATAGCGGCGTTTTTGCCGGGGAGTATGCCATTGTTGAAAGTGGATGTCTCATCATAAGGCGAACCTCCAATCATGACAATTTCCACATTCTCAGGAAGTTCCTCAAGCCTGTCAGTAATCTTCGAGAAATAGCCGAGCGACCGTTCCACCTTCTCCTCCGACAGGGATAAGGCGTTCTCCTTGTCATACACTCCGAAATAACCCGTGTCGTTCATTCCGAATGTCAAGGTGATATATG
>OMQO01000048.1:0-12111 GCA_900313275.1 uncultured Bacteroidales bacterium | reverse complement strand
GCTTTTCGCCTCATCCCCGCCAACTCCACAATTCATCAGAGTCAAAGGCATGTCCGGGAAACGGGTCATATAGTACAACCATATGTAGGAATGGTAATGTCCGCCATGGGTGATGCTGTCGCCGACAAGAGCGACCCTGTCTCCAGCCTTGAAAGCAGGAATAAGAGACTGGGCCTGAACCGTGAAAATGGCCACAAGAAGAGCAAGTAAGGTCAACAAAAGCTTTCTCATCGTATACGTTTTTTACAAAACTACTCATGAGAGAGCGCATAAAGTTACACTATCGTGTAAAAAAAGTATAATTATCGTTATATTGCGGAAAATATCACACTTTATATGAACCACATTGCTTTGACACGGCACACGGCACTGCTCACCGTCCTCATAACCCTTCTTTTATGTCCTTCATGCGGGAAGAAAGGATCCGCGAAGGATGATGGGAGCGATGATCTGGAAATCAAGCTTGATCCTGAAATAGCGAAGAAGATAATCCAAGATGATGCTGGAGTGACAGCCGGAGATGGGATGTATTCCATTCCCCTGCCGGACGGGAGGAGCATATTCCTCATGGGTGACTCTTACACCGGAAAGGTGACAAATGGACGCAGGAGCACCAACGACCACATGTTCAGGAACACCTATCAGGTCTATGACAACGGAAAAGTCAGTGCCATCACCACCGGCGAAGACCATTCCGCCGCTATTCCTCCCGGTTTCCCCGATGAGCGGAGATGGTACTGGCCTGGCCACGGTTTCGTTGTGGGGAACACTTTGTACATCTTCCAGTTGCAGATGTACCAAGGAAGCGAGGGCGCATGGGGATTCAGGTACCTTGACACTCATGTACTGGAATACAGTCTCCCGAAGATAGAGCTTATCAAAGACTACAGAATCCCTTACACGGGAAGCCCGGAAGCGGTTTATGGAGCGGCGGCACTCTATGACGTCGGGAAAGTGTACGTCTACGCGCAATACGAGAAGGCTAACCAGGATCCTTTCAATGTGGTCTCCCAAGTGCTCTGCGCCAGGACAACCGTGGAGAACTTGGGAACGGAATGGGAGTATTACACCGGTTCAGACTGGAGCAAAGACAGTTCAAAGGCCGCTCCGCTTATGGGGCTTTCATCATTCCCCATCTCATCCCAATTCAATGTGTTCAAGTTGAGGGACAAGTATGTGCTCCTCTCCCAACACAAGATGTTGGGTGACGGAAGGATCTACACCGCTGTCGCAGACACTCCCTATGGTCCCTGGCACAATGTGAGACAAATATTCAAGACTCCTTATCTCGGCAACCAGAACTGGTTCACTTACAATGCGATGGGACATCCGCAATTCGAGAAGGACGGAAAACTCCTGGTTTCTTTCAATGTCAACACAAATGAGTTCTCGGAGCAGTTCACCAATGTGGAAAGCTATCGTCCGAGGTTTTTCTGGTACCCGATAGACAAAATCATCCAATGAGACTCTCCAGAGCCTTGGCCGCCCTGCTGGTGGCCTTATCCTCGACTCTCCCCAGCATGGCCATCGAGAGAGTCCGCTCTTACACGATCAAGGACGGCCTCGCCGACAGTTCCCCCAGATTCATCACGCAAGATTCGGAAGGAATACTTTGGATATGCACCTGGGATGGAATCAGCAGGTTCGATGGGGGTTCCTTCGAATCTGTCGATAACAGGATGAGCACATTCTTCGGGACCACCAGAAGCGTGTTTGAGGCTGGCAATGGTGTGTATTGGATCTGCAACCACAGCGGTATCAACCGGATCAACCTGCTCACCGGAGAGTGCGAGTCCTTCAAGCTCGGCTATGACAAGGTGCAGCAGAGCATCGAGGCTTTCATCATGGCCGTCTCAGAGGGCGGGACCGTCTTCTGCACCTTGCTGGATTGGGGAATATGCCACTACAACGCGGAAAGGAATGAGATGGTTCCTTTTAACATCAAGGATGTCAACACCGGAAGGATAGCTGATATACTTTGCGTCGGTGAGGACAGGCTGATGGTTCGGGAGGATTCCGGAGTGACATCACTGGTCCGTTATGAGTCCGGGCCGGAGGGTATCAGAGTAGTATCTTCTGAATTTGTTCTCGGGAAGGAGCCTATCTCAGGAATATTCAAAACGGACAACGGGATCGGCCTGGTCGCCGGAGGCTTGCTCCACCTTTGGGACGAGACATCAGAGACTGTGACCAACACGCTCAGAATCCCGGCCGGGGTCTTTTCCGCCGGAGCGTCGAAAGGTGATTTGGCATCGATATCTTACAGGGACTCAAAGACTTATGAGGTTTCTCTTAAAGATGGCTCTTTAAGAGAGATCCCAGCGCTTAAAGGCCGGAATGTCGCATGCATGCTCTACGGCACCGAGGGAATTCTCTGGGCTGGAGTCAACGGTGGAGGCTTGCTTGCCATATGGGACGACTCTTCCGGAATGAATCTGATTCTGAACAAGGATGTGACCGGCAACGATGTGGCCAATGTCTCCACGTTCATGGAAATACCTGGAGATGAGCTACTTGTCGGTACTGAGGGGAATGGATTCTATCTTTTGAGGCCCGATGGGACCTCTAAGATATTCGGGAAAGAAGAGGGACTGAACAATGAGAAGATCTATGTCTTTGAAAGGGCACTGGGTAGCGATGTGTTCATAGGGCATGAGGGAGGCGGAATCAATGTTTTCGCAGGAGGAAAAGTCAAGAGTTTTCTCACGGATGACGCTAATATCCATAACATCTACACCATCCGCCGGGATGACGAGGCGGACTGCTGGTACCTCGGTGTTTTCGGCCAGGGAATAGCGAGACTCCGGGCGAAGAAGGGTCCAGGTGGTGACTACATCAAAACCGGCATAGATTATTGGTACTTCAACGATCCGGAACAATATTCCGGAAAGTCGATCACCGACATCATCCCCACTCGGGACGGTAAACTGATCGTAGGCACCCTTTCAGAAGGATGCCTGGTCTTCGACATTGATAGTGAGTCATTTATGGATCTCAAGCTATGCGAGGAGACTGTTCTTTGCTTGTTTTTAGAGGACGACTATTCGCTTTGGATCGGGACCGGTGGTTTCGGCCTGCAGCATGTCACGAGGGATAATTCAGGGAATATCACATCGAAAACCTATGACCGTGAGAGCGGCCTTAGGGATCTCTCCATACATGGCATTCTCAAGGATAGCGCAGGGAAAATCTGGGTGAGCACAAACATCGGTCTTTCGAGCCTCAATCCGGTTACAGGTGAGATCGTGAATTACTATGGCAATGACGATCTCCAGAGCGACGAGTTCTCCAATTCAGCATGTCTGGTCGCGTCTGACGGAACTTTGCTTTTCGGCGGAGTCGATGGTTTCAACAGGTTCGATCCCCTCAAGGTCTCAAAGAGAGATTTCGAGCCGGATCCCCACATCATCCGCTTCTCGCTCATGAGAGAACCGGAAAGGCTTTTCCCGACCAACGAGGAGATAGTGCTGAAGCATAATGAGAACTACTTCAGTATCAGCTTCTCAGCCATAGAATACATTGAGAACTCCAACTGCGAGTATTCCTACCGGCTCGAAGGGTTCGATGACCAGTGGATACACCAGTCCAAGGCCAGTCCTGTCACCTACACCAACCTTCCCCACGGGAAATACAGTTTCCAGGTCAGGTGCACCAATGGCGACAAGAAATGGGGATCAAAGACGGCCTCTCTGCCGATAACAGTACGAAGACCTTGGTGGAACACCCCTTGGGCTTGGCTGGTTTACGCCCTTTTGGTCGGAGGGTCGATCTACACGATCAACCAGGTGGCGAGGATGAGGGCAAAGCGCAAGCAGGAGATGGAGCTCGAGATCCTGAACAAGCAGCACGAGAATGAGACCTACGAGGCCAAATTGCGGTTCTTCACTAATATAGCCCATGAATTCGGCACTCCCCTCACCCTTATCAGCGGTGCGGGGGAACAACTAAGATGGACCGGGAACCTTGCCAGCAAGCCGGCGAAATATGTCAACATAATCAAGGACAACGCTGACAGGATGATGAGGCTCATCAAGGAGCTGATGGATTTCCGGAAGGTGGACACCGGCAATTACCCCTTGACTTACAGCAAGTTCGATATGACCGCGATGACCAGGACAGTTTGCGAGGGCTACTCCGGCCAGGGAGAGAGTTCTGGTGTCAGCATGGAACTGGATGTCCCTGAAGATCCCATCTGGATCGTCAGTGATTATGGAGCGGTGGAAAAGATTCTCCACAATTTGGTGTCCAACGCCTACAAGTACACCCCCGAGCAAGGTTCTATCAAAGTGGCTTTGAAGCCTCTACAAGACAGCGGGATACAATTGTCGGTAACCAACTCGGGTAAGGGTATCAAGCCGGAGGATCTGCCCAAGGTGTTCGACCGTTTCGTGGTCCTGGAGAACCTCGAGAGCGAGGCCAGGGAGGGTCGAATTGAGCGGAACGGAATAGGACTCGCGCTTGTAAGTTCCCTTGTCAACACCCTTGGGGGAAAAGTCACCGTCGCCAGCGAACGGAAGAAATACACTGAGTTCACCGTGACGCTACCCTCCGCTGACGACCAGATGGTGGAGGTCGAAGATCCGGCTCTCAATCCGGAGTTGTACGATCTGATGGAGGCGGATGAAGACTACCAGACAGCCCCCCGTGACATGACGATCATCGTTGTGGACGATGAGAAAGCGATCCGTGACCTCGTGGCCGACATCCTATCCGATAGGTACAAGGTTCTTCAAGCGAGCGACGGGAAAGAGGCGGTGGAACTGATAAGCCACGGTCTTCCTGACCTTGTCATAACTGACATAGCGATGCCTGGAATGAACGGGATTGAACTATGTCGCTATCTTAAAGAGAATGAGATAACCAGGAATATTCCAATAGTGTTCCTCTCATTTATGTCCGACATCCAGAATGAGATAAGCTCATTCGAGACGGGTGGTGAGGCCTTTATCCCAAAGCCTTTCTATCCCAGACATCTGAATGCCGTTGTGGGGAAGATCCTTTCCGGACGTGAGGCGCTCAAAACTTACTACAGCTCAGCTATTTCCAATTCCGACCTGTTGAATGAGAAGATCGTCAAAAAGGGAGACCGGGACTTCATCATGAAGGTAACCAGTCTCATCGAAACGGACCTGTCCAATGAAGAGATCTCCCCAGCTTTCCTCGCTGGAGAGATGAACATCAGCAAAGCGCAGTTGTACCGCAAGCTCAAGGAACTGGTGGACATGTCCCCAGTCGAGTTCGTCCGTTCAATCCGCCTGGAAAAAGCCGCTCACCTGCTGAAGACGACCAGCCTGACAGCCCAGGAAATCATGTACTCGGTGGGATTCAACAACAAATCGTATTTCTACCGTGAGTTCGGCAAGAAGTACGGTATGTCCCCAAAAGAATACAGGATGTCGGAGTAAACCGACATCCCGCATTCCCGACTATTATTAACCAATCTTGACTCTGCAGCCTGGGAGACCTCGAAACCTTCCGTTCCGTCAGTGACAACCTTGGAGCCACTGGCATCGGTGAACCAAACGTGCATATCGACTATCTCGGCATTTTGTCCAACGCCGAAGAATGACTTCGGATAAATGTACTTGAAGTAGGTCTCGTCACCACTCTTGGTCATCAGTGCCCTGGGAGCCTCTTTGACTGTCCCGTCAGCGAGGGTGCATGTTGCGTTGAGATAGACCTGCTCCTCACCGTACAAGGCGGTGTCGTTGCCGTCAATGGAGGACACGAACTCGATTGAGACGTAGTCGCCATAACGGAAAGTCTGGGGTGTGGTGGAGACATAGTGCAAAACTGTGAAATCATCATTTCCGCTGCCTCCGGTCACCTTGATCATCTGGGTGTCAGAGATGATGTACTCTCCTGAGTTGCCATCATTGAATCCGTTGTCAGACAAGCAAGTGGCAAACGCGGTGAAGAACTTGATATTATTGGAGCCGGTCTTGAACTTCAGCTTGACATAAGCGTCGGTTGTAGGATGGACTCCACTACCGTCAGTGTTGATATATGTCGTTCCTCTCAAGACAATCCATTCCACGGGTCCGGTGTTGCCAAGCACTCCGTACTTCGAAAGCATAGCGGAGCTGTATGGCATAGTCGTGGTCGGCTCCGTGTAATCGTTGGCAAGGACCATGGCCTCGTCGGTGATTGTGATCAGCTGACCACCGACCTGGGCATTTGTCACGGAATACGTAGCCGAGATCGACTCGGAGACCTTCCAACTCTTCGGGGCCACGAAAGCCAGGATGAAATGACCGTTACGCTCAGTCTCGGGAACGTACTGAACATGAACGCTTACCTCGATTTCCGAATTAGCCTTGGGATCAGACGGCCACACTATCTCCTTGAACTCTATACAAGAGAATACCAAGGCGGCGACAGCGGCCAATGCCAGGAAGATTGTTATGAATCTGTTCTTTTTCATGGCTTCTACTCCTTAATTGTTTTTACCGCTGAACATAAACCTGTAGCTGACCGTCTTGCAGTCCATCTTGAATTCCATGCAGACAACTCCCTTGCGGAACACGGCCACGATCTGGTCGTCAGACTTGCGCCTGATAGCGTTCGGCTGAACGGAGTTGTCGAAATAGCATTCGACTTCCTCAGTAGGAAGATTGAAGCCATACATGTCGTGGGGAATGTTTCCATTGTTCATCTTGATTCCGGAAATCTTCCCGTCAGTGCGGCGTATCTCGAGCTGGAAAGAGTCGAACCAGTCAAAATACGGCTTTATGTCAATACCGTTCACGTTCACGTCGTCGATCTGGAGGGCCTTCCAAAGATAGAAGGTAGAGACCTTGTCGGGCTCATATTCCGAATCCATCGTCGTGTCGTGCAGGTTCAGGGTCTTGACGCAACCGGTGGCAAGCACCGCCGCGGCCATAAGGCCCAAAATAACGCGTATAGTGTTTCTCATATCTTTCATCGTTTATAAAGCCAATCTCTGGGCCACCGTGATGGAGGCGATGTTCTCATTCAAACGCTTCTCAGCCACGGGGTAAGGGAAGAGAAGGCAATCCTCAGTGAAGGGTACGCCAGGGTGTTCCTGTGGAGTGAAGCCAAGCATATCCACAACCCTACCGTTGGAGACGTTGAAGATCTTGCGGGTACGGAGCATGTCGAACCAGTTCTGGCCCTCGAAGCAAAGCTCCCACACGCGCTCCTTGTACACATCCTCAAAGCTGATTGAGGTAGGCTTGACGATCGGGCACCAACGGTTCCTGACCTGGTAATAGGCATCGATCGCGGCGGGATCAGTGGTGCTGCCACCAGCGCAGGCGGCCTCAGCAAGGACGAGCATGATGTCTGAATAACGGATCATCGGGAACTGCACATCGCTCGCGTTGCTGGTCACCGCATCAGTGTCGAAGTACTTGTAAATGAACGGCTGAGGGAAATCCACACCCTTGTAGGAAGTGTAGTACCATCCCTTCTCCATGGCACGCTTGTCACCAGTCTCATAAGTGTTGATGAAAGTCTGGCTAGGGACTATCGCACCTCCGAAAGCCTGGTTCTCAGCGAACTGCTCAGCATCCCATCCGGCATAGTAAGGAAGGAATATCGTGTGCATAGGGGAGCCTCCGTTGGTCTTGTTGTACTGGGCGGTGAAGATGGCCTCCTCCTTGTTGCGCTTGGCAGGGTTGGCAAGGTCACTGACATCGGTGTAGAGAGAGAACGCTCCGCTTGAGATGACATCCTTTGCCTTGGCGACAGCCTGGGCATAATGGTCGGTCTTCTTGAGAGGATAACCGGCCATGGCCAGATGGACCTTAGCGAGAAGGGCTTTGACAGCGCCCAGTCCGACATGTCCGTCTCCAGGATTCCATTCCTTGAGGAGGCCTTCAGCCTGGCCGAGATCATCAAGTATCTGGTCATAAACCCCGCTGATGGAAGTCAGTTCGGTGACAATGTCAGACTTGCCCTTGACAGGAGTGGTAGGCACCGGGATAGGACCGTAGCACTGGACAAGGAAGAAGAATGAATATGCCCTGATAAAATGCGCCTCGCCAAGGAACTTGTCCTTCACAGCCGCCGGCACATCCGCGGTTGAGTTCTCAATACCCTCGATGGCATAGTTGGCGCGGCTGATGGCCTGGTACATGTCGTTCCAGTTATTGTCGAGCAAACCGTTGTCATCGGCCAGGGGAAGATTGTATCCCAAGGTACGGGAATCATAGGCATGGCTACGCTTGTGATACCCGGTCAGGGTCTCAAGCATAATGAATGTAGTGTGGTTCGGAGCCACCAGACCATCCATGTAAGCGGCCACAACTCTGGGATAAAGGCCGTTCACGGCATCCTGCATCTGCGCCTCGGAAGTGTAGTAGTTATCGGGCGAGAGGAAGGTCTTGGGTTCCTCGGTAAGGAATTTGGTGCAACCTGCGATGAGCAGCACGGCTGCCATTCCAAGTATATTGATAATCTTTTTCATACTCGCCTAGAATGTGATTTTGATGTTACCGGTGATCGTGGTCGGCTTCGGATAGGCAAGCCAGTCGTAGCTGATCTGGCCGTTTCCTGTTCCCCAACCGACTTCGGGATCGAAGCCTGTGTACTTGGTCCAGAGGAAAGGATTCTCGATGCTGACACCGAGGAGCATTCCCTTGATGGACTTCATGTTCTTAAGCAGGTCACGCTTAAGGTCATAGGACAAGACGATGTTCCTGACACGGATGAAATCGCCATCCTCGAGGAAGAATGTACCCATGCTTCCATTTCCGAAATAAGCGTCGGTGGGAAGACGGAGCTGAGCGAGAGTAGTGTTCTGGTTGTCAGGTGTCCAAGAGGAGGTGAGCAGGTCGGAGAGACTGTTGGTGTAGATGGCCTGTCCGACATAGAGGCTCTGGGCGACGTTGGAGACCTTGAATCCCCATGCGGAACCGATATCAACCATGAGGTTGAAACCGCCCCAGGTGAAGTTGTTGACGATGGAAAGCTCTCCCTTGGGAGTCGCCATTCCGACATACTGGGTGTCACCGTCGTCATATTCACCGTTCTGGTTGACATCCTCGAGCTTGTAGTCACCAGGGGAACGGCCGTAAACGGCGGCCTCAGCGGCTTCCTCAATACCCCAAGTACCCAAGAGTTTCTTCATTCCCCAACGCATGTAAGGTTGTCCCTCCTCTACCTGGCCACCGTGTGTTGAGAGCGAGCCGTAGAGTTTGTCTATGATGGTTTGGTTAGTTGAATAGATGACATCAAGGTCCCATGCGAAGTTGCGGGTCGCGATCGGGTGTGTGTTGAGCGTGAGCTCGAAACCGGTGTTATGAAGGACTCCAAGATTGGAGGTGATACTTCCGTAACCGGATGAATGAGGAATAGCCTCGGCGAACAGCAGGTCAAGCGACTTCTTATAGTAGTAGTCAGCGATGAGCTGGATCCTATCTTTGAAGAAGGCGATGTCGATACCGGCATCGAACTGCCTTGTGGTCTCCCATGAAAGATCGGTATTACCAAGTGTGCTGACCGATGACTGGGACACCACCTGGTCATTCATGATCATCGTACCGGCGGAGATCTGAGACATCGTCACGTAATTACCGATGGAGGCGTTACCCACCTCACCGTAGCTGGCGCGGAGTTTCAACTGGTTGATGAGATCCTTCGAACCCCACCAGGGCTCCTCAGAGACTGTCCAACCGGCTGATACAGAGGGGAAGAAACCGTACTTGCGCTTCGCGCCGAAGTTGGAAGCGCCATCAACACGGACCGTGACTCCGAGCATATAGCGTCCGTCCCAGATCTGGTTCGTACGGAAATAGTAGGAGTTCATCGTATTCTTGCTCCAACCGGAAGAAGGCTGGACCTTCTTTGTGCCAGCGCCAAGGTCATGATATTCAAAGACATCGTCGGGCAACAACTGGGCACCGGCGTAGCTGTTCTCAGACTGTGAATAGTACCAGGAAGCTCCGAGGGTGAAGTTTGACTTGAGCTTGTCGCCGAAGAACATCTTGTCGTAAGTGAAATAGTCCTCGTTTGACCAGCGGGTTGAAAGACCGTTGGTGATGTAGGCCTGGGTTCCGGAATCAGTCTTTGACCAGTCCGCCATTCCGGCGATACGGAAATCAGTATTCTTTGAACTGGTGGTCTGGTAGTTACCCTTGACTGTGAAGGTAAGTCCCTCGAGCAGATGGAAATCAAGTCCGAGATTGCCCAGGAAATAGTTGCTGCGGTTAATCTGTTTCCAAGCGTTCAGCTGATGGACAGGGTTGGAAGCGGTCTCAGAAAGAGGATAGTCCTGCTTGGCGCCCCAAGTGCCGTCGGGATATTTCACAGGAACCACAGGGGGCATCTCGTAAGTGTTACGGACAGCGCCCTGCTGCATTGTTCCTTCCTGGTCGGCGGAGTTGTTCTCAGTCTTTGAATATGATATCATTCCGCTGAGATCCAACCACTTGTTAATCTGTGTGGTGGCGTTAACAGTAGCGCTCAAGCGCTTTCCGTAGGTGGTCTTGACCAAACCCTGCACATCCTGCCAGCCGATGTTGGCATAGACAGAAGACTTGCCGCCATGCTGGGAGAAGGACACGTTGTGATCCTGGGTGATAGCCTTGCGGGTAACCTCGTTCCACCAATCGGTGTCATATTTCGGAGTGGCGATCAAAAGCCCCTTATCATCGCGGGCATATTCAGAGCCATTCATCTGATAATCAAAGAGGCTCTCGATGGGAGTCACGAGGTGAGGCATGTTCTGGCCGCTGTAACCGTAGGCAAGCTGCTGCATCTTGATGTATTCATCAGAATTCATCAACTTGAGTTTGCGGGAGAGATAACCGACACCGTACTTTCCGTCATAGGTTATGGAGCCCTGACCGGAACCCTGACCGCTCTTGGTGGTGATCAGCACGACCCCGTTAGCTCCCTTGGCACCATAGATGGCAGCGGAAGCGGCGTCCTTCAGGACCGCGACAGACTCGATGTCGTTTGAGTTGATCATGTCAGGGTTGACATCAACGGCACCGTCCACAACATAGAGAGGAGTGGTGCTGGCGTTGATGGAACCGATACCACGAATAAGGATGGCAGCGTTACCTCCCGGGCGACCGGAAGTGGACTTGATCTGGACACCAGCCATCTTACCAGCCATATTCTGGAGAACGTTGAGACCGGTAGCGCGCTCAGTGAGAGCCTCTCCACCCACCTGTGAGACGGCAGAGGTCAACTCACGTTTGATCATAGTACCATAACCAACCACGACCGTCTCTTGGAGCATCGTGGCATCTTCCTTCATTATCACATTGAACAGGGCCCGTCCATCAATTGGAATCTCCTGTTCAGTCATTCCCATCATGGAGAAAACCAGGGACCCGGCGGTGGCGTTTGTCCTCAGGGAGAAATTACCGTCGGCATCGGTGCTTGTGGCAATCTGCGTCCCCTTGACAGCGACATAAACGCCGGGCATGGGGTCACCGTTCTCATCAGTCACACGGCCGGTCAGCGTGCTTTGGGCATAAGCCTGGAACACGAAACCTAGCATCATGACGATGGCCACGGCAAGTTTTGTTATATTATATTTAATATTCATACGTATAAACTCTTGAGGTTAGGAATTAGAAAGTGAGTTTCAACGTACCCGATATGGTCCTTGGGCGAGGATAGGCACCGCCAGCGACGCCGATCTTGCTGTCCCAGATGAAATCTTCGGGGTCAATGGAAGGAACTCCGGTGGAAGTGAACAGGTTCTCGGCCTGGACACCCACCTTAATCCCATGGAAGAAACCGTCTTTCTTCAAGACATCGCGTCCAAAGTCGTAAGTCAAGGAGACATTCCTCAATCTCAGGTAATTGCCCTTGAAAGCGAACTTATCATCGAAAGGTCCCTTCGTGTTCCATGCGTCACAATAGGTCCAGAATCCGGCCTTGGCCATGAGATCGACGAGGAGAGTGAACCCCTTAAGGTTGAAACTGTTCACGAAGTTGATCTCATGATGAGGAGTAGTGCCTCCGGCACCCAGAAGAGTGTTCAGTTCCTCCCCTTCCACAGATGAGATAGGACTCATTGAATAATCTACCTTGCCGCCAATCTCAACTGCCTTTGATGTGTTCAGGGAATACAACAAAGTGGCATCCCACTGGAAGTCGCGGTTAGCGACCGGACGGGCATTGAGAGTG
>OMQO01000011.1 GCA_900313275.1 uncultured Bacteroidales bacterium | reverse complement strand
TTGCCTTCTTCACAGACCTCACGAAGGGTCCTATGGACCGGGGTGTAGCCAGTGGACATGTCAATCCTCTTGTCCGGATCCTGAAGATCCCTCAGTTGCTGGTCGCTTGTCAGGATTATTGACGCGGCATTGGATAGAGGAAGAGAGATAACCGCGGCGGCAAAGACAGCGATTATCTTGGTCAAATGTTTGATTATCATGTGGTTCTGTGTTAATTAATCTGTTACTTCATGGAATATTTCCGACCAGTCACCAAGGCCTATAACCTTCAGGTAAGGAGCGAATACCTCGTCTTCTTTGTCTGTTCCCGCGGCCTGCCAAACAAGCCACGAAGGTTTCTCGGCCCCAGGAGCCTCCTCGTCGTCAGGGAATCGGCGCAATCCGATCTTAAGGCCGAATTCTCCCCTGTTGTCCATCCAGGCATGCCACTGCACCCCGTCTATTCCAGGAAGAGCTGAAAGCTTCTTCCATGCCCAGCATGCGCCGGCTGCCTGATTGACAAGGTCCTCCTCGGAATAGCTTGGCGAATTGGTTCCATTCTCGGAGAGGAAAAGAAGGCGTTTCGTCTCGCCCTTATAGAAATGCTCCGGACGGCGAATCCACTCATCGATTACCTCCAAATTCTTAAAAGTCAAGTATTTAGTGTCTTTCGACCATGTGGTACCAGTATCGTGGATCCAGAACAACGGGTCATTCAGGTCTTGGGGATAAGGGTGCTGCGCCACGCCCCAACGGAAGTCGCCTTCAGCGTTGCTGTAACGCACATGATCCTCAAGCATCTTCCTCACTGGGAAACCATTCTCGTTCTCTCCGACGGTCCAGTTGTGGGTGTAGGATCCGAGAGTCCATGTCTGCTGGTCGTAAAGGCGGGCGATGTTGTAGTTCAGCCGCATGGACTTCTCATAAGCATCCATATAGGCCTCATAAGGCTGCTTGCCCATATTCGTCCAGTCTATGCCATAGTCAACCTCATTATGGATTATCCAGTTGTTGATGCGGCCATGCTCACCCGAAGAATATCTGTCCGCCAAGAAGTCAAGCACAGCGGCATAGGCGTTGAAACTCAATGGATTAGTCATGTTGGGCATCGAATAGAAGCCGCCGTCGCAATCCGGGTGACGGAACACAGGCGTGAGCTCCGGATCCGCGCTTTTAAGATCAATCAGAGTGATTGCCGAGGTGATTACACCCCTGTCCGAGCAGTAGCTCAAAACACGGTCCAGATAGTCCACCTTGGTGGAGTCGAACCAGTATTTCACTCCGCCATATTCCCGAAGGAACGACCCGGGCTTCTCAGAAGCGTACAAAAGGGAATTGAGGTGGATGTTGATCGTGACGGAGCGGATGTCCATCTTCTCGATGTCGTCCGCAAACTTGTTCAGACGATAGCCGCCAAGGCCCTTTTTCCCAGTCAGAGGCATCTCTGTAGCCACTCTGACAGGAGCGACCTCGTCGGCATAACGAGCGTGGGAACAAAGGACCGGATCGCCCTCGCCGTCGGCCTTCACGATCGCCCAACGGGACAGCGAGCGGTCATAAACGATTCCTCCTGTCTCGATTTTCCGAGGAACACTGCGGCGGAACTTCTTGAAGCACAATCTGATAAGGTTGTCTTGCAATCCTTGGGAATCAAGTGCCTCCCAGGGCGTTACTTCCGAAAGATAGTAGCCTTTGCCAGAGGGGCGAATACCTTTTATCTTGACCTTGTTCTTCGTCACTTTGACGCTCACCACCTGTCCGGGATATTCCTTGGAAAGATACTCATTGATGTCCGTTCCTTGAGCCGGAAGCCATACTGAAAGTAAGGCTAAAGAGCTGACTAACAGAGCTTTGATCTTATTCATAGCCGTCTTTTCAATAGATTTCTTCCCTGTATGGCATCGCATTCTGAGCCCCGGGACGCTGGACTGCCAGTCCTGAAGCCTTGGTGGCGAAAGCGGCCGCGTCTATTAATGAAGCACCTTCGGAGAGGGCGACGCAAAGCGCGCCGCAATAGCAGTCACCGGCACCAGTGGTGTCCACCGCCTCAACCTTCTTGGCCTCTATAAAGGCGGTCTGATCGCTTTGGCATATTAACGAACCCTTGCTTCCCATGGTGACGATTATGTCTCCCACGCCCTTGGACATCAGGACTTTAGCCGCCTTTGAAGCTGACAGTTCCCCGTCCACTTGGACGCCGGAATACTTCTCGAGTTCGTTCTCGTTCGGAATGAAAAGGGAGACGTATTGGAATATCTCTTCAGGAAGATTGATCGCAGGAGCGGGGTTCAAAACGACCGTCTTTCCTGCCTCGTGCGCGATTTTTGCCGCTTCCATTACCGCGGGCACCGGAATCTCGAGCTGCATGAGAAGGATGTCGCAATCCTTGATCATCTTTTCGCACGAGCGGATGTCTTCTTCCGTGTAGTCGTTATTGGCTCCGGAAGCGACCACAATGCAGTTTTCGGCGCTCTCGTCCACGGTTATCAAGGCCACGCCAGACGGCTTTTTGGAAATCATAACTCCCGAAGTGTCAAGTCCTTCCTCCTTGAAATGACGAATTGTGTTCTCTCCGAATATGTCGTCACCGACTTTGCATATAAAGCTGACATCGCCTCCAAGACGTTTGGCGGCGACAGCCTGATTGGCTCCCTTTCCGCCAGGTCCCATCACGAAATCATCTCCAAGGACAGTCTCGCCGGGGGCTGGCATTTTGCGGCAGAACGCCGTCATGTCGGTGTTGGTGCTACCGATAACTAATATCTTTCCTTTCATGGCAGTAAGTTATTGTATTTCATTTATTTCCTACAAGCTGGAGGTGTGGTTATCCTCTCGATGAAATGAGCTTTGACTGCAGCAGCCTGCGCTTCGTCAACAGAAAGGAAGCGTCTGTCGCCTTTCTCGTCAGGGGTAAAGAATGTGGAGCCCACGTCAGAAACGGAGATTCGGCCTGGCTCTGAGACGGTGAACCATTTGTCTCCTTCGACCGCGTAAAGAACCGCCGTCGGATCCCAGGTCTCGCGGTCATAAGGCATGGGTAAATAGGCCTTGTAGGCCTCCACAACAGGATGTAAGCCCGCCCAGTCGAAGTCATTCTCAATGCTCGTGGCCGGGTATTTGATCTGGCAACCGACCTCGAAAGGAGAAGTGACCACGGGGGTCGGCCATTCCTGGAATATGGTTTTGGCCGCGGGGATGTCTTTGGCGACATTATATTCGTGAAGATCGGGGTTCTCGAAGTCTCCGGCCATCGTCACGAGAAGCTTAACCTTCTTCGCTACCAGTGCTTTTCCATCCAGTTTGGAATACTTGTCCGCCGGGGTCTCGAGAAGCCTGATCAGGTTTGTGGAGAAGCCCACGGAAGCTATAACCACCGAATTGTCAGCGGCTTCCGAAAGAACCTTGCGGTACAGTTCCGGGGCCTCTAAAAGGTTGTCGTAATTCTTGAGAGTCCTTGCGAAAGCTGGGTTGCCGTCCTTGTCTTTCATGTCCACCACGGCCTTCGCATAGTTGATAGCATCTGTCTCGCAATCAGCACCTTCCCTGATAATTCCTATCGGAACCTCCGGGTGACCATACCATGTGTTGAGAATGTCCACGAATTCACCTGGAGCAGAACCTTCTTTATTGATACAAACACCGAGAAGATTGACTTTCCCCTCGTCCATGTATTTGTAAATCAAATCCATGGCGAGCGCATCATCGACATCGTTACCGATGTCTGTCTCCATGATCAGATTGACTGTTCCCGCATCGGCGGTTTGTTGTTTTCCGGTCCGGCAGCCAATGGCAAGCAACGGAACCAGGGCGAGTATTAGTATTATTCTTTTCATGGTTATTTGGATTATTAGTTTCAGTTTGATTCGCGCGTTCAATCAAGCCCCAGTTCCAACCGGGCTTCTTCAGAAAGCATCGACTGGTCCCATGGCGGCTCAAAAGTCAACTCGACCTCGCAAGCGGTTATTCCCGGAACATCCGCCACACTGGCCTTGACTTCCGCAAGTACCTCGTCGGCCATCGGGCAGGTTGGTGCGGTGAAGGTCATTTTGATGAATGCCTCGTGCTTCTTATTGATTATCAGCTCATAAATAAGGCCGAGATCATAGATGTTGACGGGTATTTCAGGGTCGTAAACCTGTTTCAGGGCCAAGACCACATTGTCGTACAGGGGTGCGAGAGTCTTTGCGTCTTCTGCGGTCAAAACATCGTCCGTGGAAGCCTTTGACCCGATGCTCTCCCTGGCCAATTCCTTGATCTTTTCAATCATTGAGACAAGGCCGTTGGCGCGTGTGGGTGAAAGATTCTCTTTAAGGCCGATCTCGCTGATGAAGCCAAAATCGTCGTCCGCTATCTCTTCCGGTGTTCTACCGGAATAGACGCTTATCAAAAGAGAGATTATTCCTTTGGTGATGATCGCATCGCTGTCTGCCTTGAAGAAGACTTTTCCTTCCTCAACTTTCGAGTCTAGCCAGACTCTTGATTGACAGCCTTTTATAAGTTTGTCGTCAGTTTTGTCTTCTTCTGGGTACGGCTCAAGATTCTTCCCGAGTTCGATGAGATACTCGTACTTGTCGAGCCACTCATCGTACATAGAGAAGTCTTCAACCACCGCCTTTTTGGCTTCTTCCAAAGTAAGCATTTCCGTCTGTAGTATTAAACCAACATATTAATAGCCTTGGTTAGGGCTTCGGCGAAATATTCAACCTCTTCCACCGTGTTATAAGGGGCCAAAGAGACCCTGATCATACCGGTCACTCCGAAGCGATCCATCAATGGTTCAGCGCACATCTGGCCAGAACGGACGGCTATTCCCATTTTATCCAAGATAAGCGCAAGATCCTCATGATGAGCTCCTTCCACAACGAATGAATATATCGGTGCTTTACCCTCTGTTCCACGTGGAACGCCGAATACTTTGATTCCCCTTGTCATCCTGAGCGAAGCGAAGGATCTTCCCAAACAATCTTCAACATCCTTACACCCATCCACTAACTCACTATCCCTCAACAACTTCAAAAACTCTATCGCCGGCTTCAGCGTCGGAACTGCATTGATGTTCTGGGTCCCCGCCTCAAACTTTCCGGGGAGCGGAGCATAAGTTGTCCCGGAGAAACTGACAGAATGTATCATCTCGCCGCCTCCCTGATACGGAACCATCTGATCAAGCCATTTCTTTTTTCCGTAAAGGACACCCGTGCCCGTGGCCGCATAAATCTTATGTCCTGAAAAAGCGTAGAAATCGCAATCAAGGTCTTGGACATCAACTTCTTCGTGGACAATTCCTTGAGCTCCGTCCACCAAAACAGGGCAACCTTTTGAATGACAGACCTTTACAATGTCTTTAACAGGATTGACAATGCCCAGTACGTTTGAGATGTGAGTGACCGCTACCAATTTTGTCCTCTCTGTGATCAGACTCTCCAACTCTTGAGTCTTGAGGTGGCCTTCATCGTCCACTCCAAGGACTTTAAGGGTCGCATGCTTGCGCTCGCATAGCATCTGCCAAGGGACAATGTTAGAATGGTGCTCCGCTTCAGAGACAATGATCTCATCTCCCTCACCCACAAAGACTTCTCCGTAAGAAAAGGCTACAAGATTAATGGAAGCAGTTGTGCCAGAGGTAAATACGATTTCCTCACGGGTTGCGGCGTTGATATATTCCTTGACAGCGTCACGAGTGGATTCGTATTCTTCGGTCGCATCGGCAGCGAGCTTATGAACGGCTCTGTGGATGTTGGCATTCGTCCCGAGAGCCAGGCTTTCCATCTTGCGGACCACGGTCTCCGGGCGCTGGGATGTCGCCGCATTGTCAAAATACACCAGAGGTTTGCCGTACACTGTCTGCGACAGCGCTGGAAACATCTTTCTTATGTCCTGGATTCTCATCTTCAATCAGAACTTGTATATCATACAAATTTAATAAATCATTTGTATATTTGAGAAGAAATTATTGGTTATGATCGACTACATCAAAGGAACTATCGCGGAGCTTTCTCCGGCGGAACTTGTGCTGGAGAACAACGGTATCGGGTACAGCATTTTAATCTCTCTGCAGACTTTCCAGGCGCTTCAGGAGAAGAAAGAGGCGAAGGTGTTCATATTCCATTATCTCAGGGAAGACATGGAGGATTTCTACGGCTTCGCCACCAAGGACGAACGCGAACTGTTCGAACTGCTTATAAGTGTCTCTGGGATAGGTGTTTCTTCCGCCAGGATGATGCTGTCGTCGCTCTCGGCGGAGGAAATTCGTCAAGCGATCCTCTCCGAGGATGTGGCCAGAATCAAGAGTGTTAAGGGAATAGGTGTTAAAAGTGCTCAGAGGCTCATTATAGAGCTGAAGGACAAGGTTGTCAAGGGTGAAGGCTCCGATTCTTCAGAGTTGTTCGGTGGTTCAGCCCGTAGCGAAGTCGTTGAGGAGGCCTCAAGGGCTCTCGTTATGCTGGGCTTCGCAAAACCGGCTGTCAACAAGGCCGTCCAGGCCATTCTCAAAGCCAACCCTAACGCCAAAGTCGAGCAGATCATCAAATCCGCCCTCCAGATGATGTAATCACTCGTCCCCGGTCCCTGAGCCTGTCGAAGCAGCCGAAGGGTCGAAGGGGATGCACAAACCTTCCGGTCCCTGAGCTTGCGCCGTCGTGAGCCTGTCGAACGGTCGAAGGGCCGGAATGAGAATTAATAGTTAAAACCACAAAACAATGAAAGGCTTCATGTACATCTTGAAATGTTCCAATGGTCATTATTACGTCGGAAGCACCGATGATTTGGAAAAACGACTAGAGCAGCATAACTCTGGTGAAGGTGCGTCATACACCAAAAAGCATCGCCCTGTAAAGCTGGTATATTTCGAAGAATACCAAAGAATTGACGACGCATTTTATCGCGAACAACAAATAAAGGGATGGACTCGGGCGAAAAAGGAGGCGCTAATAAAGAATAATGCGGAACTGCTGCCAAGTTTGTCTAAAGCGAAGGTGGGCGGTTGGTGAGCTTGTCGAACCACCGGCCCTTCGACAGGCTCAGGGACCGGGGATAGTGGCTCAGGGACCGGAGGGACCGGGGAAGAGATGTTCTAGCGGCCGAAGTAGACGAGGAGAATGGAAATGTCGGAAGGGGAGACTCCGGAGATGCGGGAGGCTTGGGCGATGGTGCGAGGTTGGTAACGATTGAATTTCTGGCGGCATTCTATTGAAAGGCCAGCGATAGAATCGAAGTCAAACCCTTCAGGGATTTTAAGGTTTTCTAGTCTGGATATTTTCTCGGCGACGGCTTTTTCGCGATCAATATATCCTTTGTATTTCAATTCAATTTCGACCGCATCAACCACATCTTTCGGATAAATTGTTCCACGTGGAACAATTTTCAACAATTCAGAAAGACTAACTTCCGGCCGAGTCGCAAGCTCAAAAACACGCTTTGAATCTGTCAAAGGAGTAGAACCACAAGACTCCAAATAAGGATTCACAACCTCGTGCCGCAACTTCGTGTTGTAACACTCTTCTCTCAAAACATCGGCCTGAGTGCGCTTGGAGGCCATACTGGTGTAACGCTTTTCCGAAGCCAAGCCAAGATTAAAGGACTTCTCAGTAAGGCGGAAGTCGGCGTTATCCTGCCTTAAAAGTATTCTGTATTCAGCCCGGGAAGTGAACATTCTGTAAGGCTCATCGACACCCTTTGTGATAAGATCATCAATCAAAACCCCGATGTAGGCCTCATCCCTTCGGAGGACGAACGGTTCCTTATCCTGAACCTTCAAGGCCGCATTGATTCCAGCCATAAGTCCCTGGGCAGCAGCCTCTTCATAACCAGTTGTCCCATTGACCTGCCCAGCAAAAAACAGCCCTTCAATATCTTTCAATTCAAGCGTCGCCTTTAATTGCGTGGGATCAAAATAATCGTATTCCACAGCATAGGCCGGCTTGAATATCTTCACATCCTCCAAACCATCTATGGCATGCAACGCATCGATTTGGGTTTGCAAAGGTAACGAAGAAGAGAAGCCCTGAAGGTAATATTCATTCGTCTCACGACCTTCCGGCTCGAGGAAAAGCTGGTGGGCGTTGTTCTCAGGAAAAACCCTCAACTTGTCCTCAATGCTCGGACAATACCTCGGACCACGGCCGGTAATCAAACCATTAAGAAGAGGTGAGTCCTTAAAACCGGAGCGGAGGATTTCGTGTACCTTCTCGTTTGTGTGAAGAATATAGCAAGGCATCTGCGGAGAGCCGCCCTGGATAGAAGAGGGAACATCAAGAAATGAGAACTTTTCCGGTTCCTGGTCGCCCAGCTGGAGTTGGAGCTTTGATGTGTCAACGGAAGAAATGTCGATTCGAGGGGGAGTGCCGGTCTTCATCCTTCCGGTCCGTATTCCGAGACTAACAAGTTGTTCGGTCAAACCATGTGAAGCCAACTCTCCAATACGCCCTCCCTCAAAAGTAGTACGACCGATGAAAAGTTTCCCACCAAGGAAGGTTCCGGCAGTCAAAATAACCGCTTGAGACTTGAAAATTGCCCCGGTAGATGTCCGTACCCCGACAATTTTTGAATTCTCGAAGAGGAAAAAATCGCAAAAATCTGCGTAAATATCTAATTTACAATGAGTTTCGAGTATTTTACGCCAGCGTAGGGAAAAGGCCTGTTTATCGCACTGCGCCCTCGGACTCCACATCGCCGGACCCTTCGAGCGATTCAACATGCGAAACTGGAGGGTAGTGGCATCAGTGACCAATCCCATCATTCCGCCAAGCGCGTCGATCTCCCGGACGATCTGACCTTTGGCTATTCCCCCGACGGCGGGGTTGCAAGACATTCGAGCGAAACTCCGAAGGTCGGCATTAAGAAGCAAAACCGAACATCCGAGATTGGCCGCGGCGACAGCCGCCTCACAGCCGGCATGACCACCGCCAACAACTATTATGTCATAGTGCCCCAGCATCCAGACTAAACAACTCCTCTCAATTTAAGATAATAGTCTTCCTTCTCGTGAATGATCTTTTCCTCCTCGGGAGTGTGATCGTCGTAACCTATAAGGTGAAGCAAGCCATGAACCATCACCCGATGAAGTTCGTCGTCAAATTCGACACCATATTCCAAAGCGTTCTCTCTCACGGTGTCGATGCTGATGAAAAGATCACCGGAGAGTTTCTTTCCCTCACAATAATCAAAGGTGATGATGTCGGTGTAATAGTCATGGTGAAGATAACGGAGGTTGACATCAAGGATATATTTATCGGAGCAAAATATTATGTTAACATCCCCAATGGAGCGTATCTCGCTGCCGGCGACAAGCTTTAACCAACGGTTGTTGACCAACTTATCCTTTAAAACGAAATGAATATCCTCGTTAAAGTACCTTATCATAGCACGATGTTTGCAAAAGTTTCCACAAATCTACAACTATTAATCCAAAAAATTTGAAATGAAAATTATTATTTCTAACTTTGGAAGCCTATTGTAGACAAATAAACTCACTGAATATGGAAGTTAAGAAAACCGAAAAAGCCAATCTTGAGAACAGGAGGCTGCTATTTACAGAGATCGGACTCGTGGTCGCTCTGCTTGTTGTCTGGGGAGCTTTCTCCTACGGAACAAAGGAGAAGACCGTTGCCATGTTCGACACTGGCGACGAAGTAGTGGAGGTCGAGGAAATGGTTCCTATCACCCAGGAGACCCCTCCTCCGCCGCCCGAGGCCCCTCAGATCCCTGTTCTGTCAGACCAGATCGACATTGTCGAGGATGACATCAAGGTGGAAGACAACTTCATGAGCCTTGAGGATGATGCCAACCTTGGTGTCGAGATCATGGACTATGTTGAGGAAGTCAAGGAGGAAGTCGTTGAGGAAGAGGCTATTCCTTTCCAACTTGTGGAAGAGAAGCCTTCTTTCAATGGCGGAGACGCCAACGAGTTCTCCAAATGGGTCAACTCCAAACTCGTTTATCCTGAGATCGCGAAGGAGAACGGAGTCCAGGGCCGTGTGACGCTTCAGTTCACGGTTGAAAAGGACGGTTCAGTGACCAACGTGAAGGTCCTCAGAGGTGTTGACTCCTCCCTCGACAAGGAGGCTGTCCGTGTTGTCCAGAGCTCTCCGAAGTGGAAGCCGGGCAAGCAGCGTGACCGCGCCGTTAAGGTGACGTACACCTTCCCTGTGATCTTCCAGCTCCGCTAAAAGCGGGAAACGCGACAGAAAGGCCGTCCTCAACCGGATGGCCTTTTTTTGATGAGATTCTTCACTTCGTTCAGAAACACAAAATGGCAGAAGAAAAAATAGAGAAAGCGGTATTTGTCGGGATAATACGACAGAATGAGGATGAGCGCAAGGTGATGGAATACCTTGATGAACTCGAGTTCCTGGCGGAAACAGCTGGGGCAACGGGGGATAAGAAGTTTGTCCAAAGACTCGACAAACCAGAGAAAGCGACCTACATCAGAAGCGGAAAACTTCAGGAAATAGCTGATTATTGCGAAGATAACGACATCGCATACGTCATATTCGATGATGAGCTGACCGGAATGCAACAACGCAACATCGAGCAGGTGATCAAGAACCGGCCGGTCATCGACAGGACAAGCCTTATACTTGAGATCTTCGCCCAAAGGGCCAAGACTTCCTATGCGAAGATGCAGGTGGAATTGGCCAGGTACAACTATATGCTCCCTCGCCTGGCCGGCATGTGGACCCACCTTGAGAGGCAGAGGGGAGGTATGGGAACCCGTGGAGGTATGGGTGAGACCCAGATAGAGATTGACCGGCGAATAGTCAAAGAAAGGATTTCCCGCCTGAAAGAGCAGCTGAAGAAGGTTGACCGCCAGATGGCTACCCAACGCAGCAACAGGGGATCGATGGTACGGCTTTCCCTTGTCGGCTACACCAATGTCGGCAAAAGCACCATCATGAACCTGTTGGCTAAATCGGACGTCTTCGCTGAAAACAAGCTGTTCGCAACCCTTGACACTACTGTCCGGAAGGTGGTCATTGAGAACGTTCCTTTTCTTCTCAGCGACACCGTAGGATTCATAAGGAAGTTGCCCACCCAACTCGTAGAGGCGTTCAAGAGCACCCTTGACGAGGTGCGGGAAGCGGACATCCTGCTTCACGTCGTGGACATATCTCATCCCGGCTTCGAAGAACAGATGGAAGTGGTTGAAAGAACACTTCGGGACATCGGAGCGGCAAACAAGCCTGTCTATGTGATTTTCAACAAGATAGATGCTTATGAATATGAGGAATATGACGACTTCTCCCTCACCCCGCAAGGCAAGGAAAACCGCACACTCGAAGAACTGAAGAACACATGGATTGCCGAAGAAAAAGCCCCGTGCATATTCATGTCGGCCATTAACAAAACGAATATTGAGAAGCTCCGTAGCGACCTCTATAAGATGGTCGCCGAAATACATGCCGGGCGCTATCCTTTCAACAACTTCCTTTGGTAAATAAAAGAGAACAATTATGAAAAATCTTCAGAAACTATTAATTATCATAATCTTATCTCTGGGGCTTTATTCCTGTTGCGATCATCGTTTGTCTCAAACACTCGCCGACATCGAGTCTTACATCGACTCCCGGCCGGACAGCGCCCTGGCCGCCATCAGGCAGATAGACACCACCACATTGAGAGGCCGCTCGGTCAAAGCGAAATACGCCCTTCTCCACGCTACAACCAGGCTATCATCTCCTTCAGCCATGCCGCTGAATTTGCGGAAAAAGTTGATGATCAGAACCTTCTGGGAATTCTTTATTCAATTATGGCTGACACATTTACCAAAACCAGGGACCACACCATGGCTTCGTCATATATAGAAAGATCCCTTGAGTGTTTCCGCCGGTGCGGGAGGAAAGATCAGGAGAGACTTGTTCGTCTTCGTGAAGCCGGCAATTATTCCCAAACGAGAATGTGGTCGAAAGCAGACAGCTGTTTCCGGACTCTTTTGTCAGATCAATGATTCGATCAACGATTCACGAGTAAAGTACATGATGGCATGTTACTATTTTGCGGGTTTCGACAACACCGCTGTTATGGTTGTCATGAACCTAACCTCTACTGATAATGTGCGCACGAGAAAGAAAAGGCTCCGTCAAAAAATAGCCGGTTTTGGGAAAGTGGGCGAGGAATTTCTTCGCTATTTTTAGGGTCAAATAGGGTGGTTGTCACGATTTTTTTTGTGTTTGGCCTTCAAAACGCCCTTCCAGCGCACTGAGAGGCGTTTTTCTTCTCTCTCTTTGTTACACTTTTTTCGCCACATTCTTTTAATATCGGGGGAATAACCCCGAACTTTGCATAAACAAAAGACATCCTATGTTTATGCGAAACAATCCCATACGCCACCGTTCCCATAACCATGGCCCTGGCCAGGTCAACGATATAAGGGAGAATTCGACATTTAATCATACTTTTTCACTTGATTCATGCAAGATTTTTAAAAATCGGGATTTAATTATTAGAGATATTATGAATGAAATCCCTTACAATAATAACAACCTTATGGTTTTTAACTTTCATTAGTATCCGTTTTGAACAATTCACACTTCATATTTAGTAAGTTCAAGGTCATTTTCTATATCGGCTTGCTGGTTCTTTGTTTTGCCTGTGTGGAGGACATTGACATCGACACGGGGGAGGAAATGCCCATCGTAGTGGACTGTGTCCTAAGGAACAGCCATGTCCAGACACTTAGGCTTTACCGGTTAAGGCACTTGTACAAAAATGAATACAAGGATATAGAAGGTGCAGGAGTTGAATTGTTTAAGGAAGAGATCGAAGGGAAGACATCTACTTTCGTCAAAGTCGCCGAGTTCCTGCAAAAGGACGGTCCAGATTGGGAAGCGCAATACCAGCCGGAATATGGAGCGAAATACAAGTTAAGGGTAATCGTGAACGGGAAAGAACTGGCGCATGCCTTCACCACTTTCCCGGAGGACCTGAAATTGGTCATGCACATGAGCCCCTTCGACTCCCTCGGGGTTGGTTATAGGGCAATAACTGGCGAAGTTTCCGAACCGAGATATGTCCTGTGGTGGGGAGACTGGCCTTATATCGAAAGCGAGACCCCGTTCAAGGTGTATGAGAGATCCATCAAACCGTGCAAGATATGGATATACCCTCACACGGACACGACCATTGTAATTAAACCTGATAACAAGTACTCGATCCAACAGGCGGAGAATGTGCGGTTCACCGGTTCGACAAAACCTTACGCCAAATATGTTGTCACAGACCACCCTGGAGCCGATAACTTCAATGTGGTCGGCGGAAGCATGAGTGACATTGACTTCTTTAATGTCCCAGTGAATTCGTATTTATATAATGTTCATACATTAAATCTGCATCCTAACATCAGCCAGTGGTGTCCGCTTGTGAAACCGGATCTACCGCTACATGACCGCTTTGTCAGGATCGATCACCCTAAAGGTTTCGATAACGGTTTCTATGGTGACAGACTTGAACATGGATATCAGTATTCCTCCGGTAGTTTCTTCATTTTCGGGGATTACGATAATTACATGGCGGGATTGCTCCCGTTCACGCTGGAAGTCAGGTTCCTCTCTGACGAGTATGACACTTTCATGAGGGAATTGTATCTGAAGAAGTCTTCACGAGACGATTTCATTCTGTCAACCTACGAAAGAAAGAACATTTACACTAACATAATAGGTGGGCTCGGCGTTTTCGGCGCAGAAAACACCACCTGGGCCGAGCATGCGTATTGGTTTCAAATGTGGTATTTTACATACAAAAAATTATGAGAAATACTTGGATTCTTTTATTAGTGGCGCTTATATGCGCCGGAGGGTATTCCTGCTCGAAAAATTCGGATGTCGAGCATGAAGAAGAGGTGACTCCTTTTGATTACAATCTCCTTTGGTACGGTAATTGGCTGGTCGAGGAGTCCTCAGGAAAAGTCCATGAGGGATTGTTCGACAAGGGAGACTCTTTTAGTGGCCAGGTGAATATATTCAAGAATAAAACCGAACCGAGCACTTGTTATCTCTCCAAAGTTAACGGAACGATTCAAACAACCATCAACTTCGAGCTTGATGTTGATAGGAACATTCTTTCCGACATAAGTGTCAGGGTTGTCGACTTTGGAGGGGATTCTTTCGACGATAGTCACATCAAACTCAAGTCTATCCCCGGATCATTCACCGTCACGCGGCTTGATGAGAATAACATGCATCTGAAAATGGTTTACTCCGACGGCGCTGAATGGATTGTCAAGATGAAAAAAACAGCCTGGTGAGACAGTGGTGAGATCCCGATTATTCCTGGCCATGGCGGCCCTAGCCTCCCTCTCTTGTGTCTCTCTTCATGCCCAAGAGACAAGGCGGGACACTATTGAGGCCTCAAGGGTGACGGCTGTCAAGAGAGGCTTGACAGGATCAAGGCTCGTAAAGCCATCGGAGATAAGAACTCTTACAACTCCACTCGGGGACGGAAGCGCCATCAAACTCATTCAGACTTTACCCGGGGTCGCGACAGGGGCGGAGGGATCATCAGCCATCTATGTCCGAGGAGGAAATCTCGGAGGAAACGTGATCACTATCGATGGCGTCCCGCTTTACGGATCTGGGCATATCCTTGGATTTTCTACCTCCTATTCGCCGGATATCGCCGCAGACACGAGGTTCATGGTCGGGGGATTCTCGTCTGAAGAAGGAAACTTAACTTCTTCACACATAAAAGTTTCCACAAGGGATGGAGACTTCACAAGAATCTTCGGGGGAGTCTCCGCCAGCCCCTTCATAGCAGGTGGATTCCTGTCAGCGCCGCTAGTCAAGGACAGGGTCTCGCTTTTCGCGGCGGCAAGGGTCAGCCCGGTCGGTCCGGAACTCAGGGCCGTGAAAACGCTGACCACGGCGATGGACAGTGTCTCGGCCATAAAGGCCAGGGTCTGGGACGCTTTCGCCAAGGTCAAGTGGAGAATCACACAGAGGCAGAGCCTGGCGCTGTCTGGATTCGCCTCGGGAGACAACTATGCCTACAACTACGGGATGAACTCCGAGGATAGGATGGGATGGGACAACACCGTCGGTAGCCTTCTGCACGAGGTTTGCTTCGGAACCGCCTGGAGAGTGGAGACAGGCCTGTCAATCAACAGGTTCCACAACTCTCAAGAGATGCGGAAGACACTTGGCCGAAATGAGAACCACATAGGGCTCGAAAGCGGGTTGAGGGAACAAACAGCGATGTCTTCAGTATTTTGGAACGGCCGGGCAGGCTGGTCGGCACAAGCCGGCCTGAAAGCCAGGAAAGCCTCCTTTGACATGGACGTGTCGTCAACCATGCTCACTGCACACACGCAGGTGGGAAAGTCCAAAGAGAACAAGTATGAGATCATGGCGGCGGGGAGGATCAACAGATTCTCCTCAAATAAAGAGAAGAGCAGTTATGAGAATCTTTCCTCTTTCGACCCGGAGGTGTCGTTCTCTGGAAGGCTGTTTGTCACCGGGTGGGCCGGAATCGAGGCCACTTTCGACAAGACCATACAATACTACCACACGCTGGAGGGTATTCCTTTGGGATGGTCCATGGACATGATCGTCCCGTCAGACGCGAGACTGGCTCCGGAGAAAGCCTCGCAGGTGTATGCGGGATTATTCCTTTCGAGGGAAGGGCACAACATCTCTGCCGGTGCCTACACGAAAACCATGGACAACCTCGTATTCTTCGAGGATGCCACACAACTCTTCAGCCAGGCGGCGGCCGGATGGAAGGATAACATCAAAATGGGTTACGGAACGTCGAAAGGGGTAGAGATTCTCTATGAATATAATCACGACAAGATGGCGGCGAGGATTGCCTACACGCTCTCAAAGACAGACAGGACTTTCCCGAAACTAAATGATGGAATCCCATTCCCGGCCAAATTCGACAGGAGACACATTCTCAACGCGAGAATTGAGTACATTATCTCTAAAAAGGAGAGTAAAGAGTTGGGAATCAACACCTTCTTCACCTACCAGTCAGGACATTGGGCGACCGTGCCGGCCGGGCAGTTCAGCGGATGGATTGTCCCTGGGGACGAGGAGGTCATCATTGACTACCACACCACCTTACACAACTGGCAGACTCCTCCGTACGTCAGGTGGGATGTCGGGGCTTTCTGGCGCTACGGCAAAGGGACAAGAAGACCGGGAACACTCAACGCGGGAATATACAACCTTCTCAACCGGCACAACATCTACAGCATAACCTTCGACCCGAACGATAGGCGCTGGAAGAGCCTCTCCATCTTCCCTATCATGCCCACAATCAGCTGGACGATGGAATTCTGATTGTTATTGCTTACTATTCTTAATCAGGACCAGCTTACCAACCAGAAAAACCAAAAACCGGGAAACTGCTTGTTATCAGCAATTTCCCGGTTTTTAGCATATTCAGTTCAAAACACTTAGTCCCTGAATTTGGCTTTAAGGAACTCGCGGTTGAGACGGGCGATGTGGTCGATGGATATTCCCTTCGGGCATTCCATCTCGCAGGCGCGGGTGTTGGTGCAACCTCCGAAGCCGAGTTCTTCCATCTTCGCCACCATGTTTTTCGCTCTTCTGGCGGCCTCTGGACGACCCTGAGGTAGCAGAGCGAGAGAACTTACCCTTGCCGCTACGAACAGCATCGCTGAGCCGTTCTTGCAAGTGGCCACACAAGCTCCGCAACCTACGCAAGCGGCTGCGTCCATGCTCTTCTCGGCATCCTCATGAGGAATGAGAATTGTGTTACCGTCTTGGGCGGCTCCAGTACGTACTGAAATGAATCCACCAGCCTGAAGAATCTTGTCAAATGCGCTGCGGTCAACAACCAAGTCCTTGATAATAGGGAAGGCAGGGCTTCTGAAAGGCTCTACGGTTATTGTCGCTCCGTCCTTGAAATGACGCATGAACAACTGGCAGGTTGTCACATGATCATCCGGACCATGGGCGCGGCCATCAATGTAGAGGGAGCAAGCTCCGCATATACCCTCACGGCAATCGTGATCGAAAGAAACAGGACCACTGCTCTTGCAACCTCTCTCAACAGCAACCGGATCGTTTCCCTCACGGATCAACTGCTCATTAAGGATGTCGAGCATCTCAAGGAAGGAAGCATCCTCCTCAATTCCAGAGATGTGGTAGGTCTCAAAATGACCTTGCTCACGGGCGTTCTTTTGACGCCATATCTTAAGATTGAAATCCATATCCGGTTATTCTTTGTAATTTCTGGTTTTCACTTCAATAAACTCATACTTAAGAGGTTCCTTGTGGAGTTCGGGCTCCTTGTCCTCTCCCTTGTACTCCCAAGCGGCAACGTACATGTAGTTGGCGTCGTCCCTCTTCGCTTCTCCTTCCTCAGTCTGGCTCTCAACACGGAAATGACCACCGCAGGACTCTTTCCTGTTAAGAGCGTCACGAGCCATCAACTCACCAATCTCGAAAAAGTCCTCAAGTCTGAGAGCCTTCTCAAGTTCCTGATTGAACTGATTCTGCTCTCCGGGAACACATACATCCTCATAGAATTCCTTCTTGAGTTCCTTTATCTCCTCAATAGCCTTCTTAAGTCCTTCCTCGCTTCGGGCCATTCCGACGTACTCCCACATGATGTTTCCGAGTTTCTTGTGGAGGGAGTCAACAGTCTTCTTACCTTTGATAGAGAACAACTTGTCGATTCTGGCCTGGACAGCCTTCTCAGCCTCGTCAAAAGCGGGATCGTTGATGTCCGTCTTAGGCTCGGCGAACTTGTTGGAGAGATAGTCGGCGATGGTGACTGGAAGCACAAAATAACCGTCGGCAAGACCCTGCATAAGGGCTGAAGCTCCAAGACGGTTTCCGCCGTGATCGGAGAAGTTTGCCTCTCCGATAGCGTACAGTCCGGGAATAGTGGTCTGGAGATCGTAGTCAACCCAAATACCACCCATGGTGTAGTGGATGGCCGGATAAATCATCATCGGCTCCTCCCAAGGGCTGACGTTGTTGATCTTGAAATACATATCGAAAAGGTTGCCATAGCGCTCCTGAACTCTCTGATGACCAAGTCTCTTAATGGCGTCGGAGAAATCAAGGAACACGGCGAGACCTGTCTCATTGACTCCGTAACCGGCATCGCATCTTTCCTTAGCGGCGCGGGATGCCACGTCACGAGGAACAAGGTTACCGAAAGCCGGATAACGACGCTCGAGATAGTAGTCACGATCCTCCTCAGGAATCTGGGAAGGTTTGATTTCCTTCTTACGGAGTTTCATCACATCTTCCATCTTCTTGGGAACCCAAATACGTCCGTCGTTACGTAGCGACTCTGACATCAGGGTCAGCTTGCACTGCTGGTCTCCATGGACAGGAATACATGTGGGGTGGATCTGAGCGAAGCAAGGATTGGCGAAGAAAGCGCCTTTCTTGTAGCACTGCCATGCGGCTGAACCATTGCTGTTCATCGCGTTAGTGGAGAGGAAATAGGTGTTGCCATATCCTCCGGTGGCGATTACGACAGCGTGTGCTCCAAACCTCTCAAGCTTGCCGGTCACGAGATTACGGGCAATGATACCCTTTGCCTGGCCATTTACAATGACAAGGTCAAGCATCTCGTGACGAGGATAACTTGTCACTGTGCCGGCGGCTACCTGACGGTTCAGAGCCGCATAGGCACCGAGAAGAAGCTGCTGACCGGTTTGACCCCTGGCATAAAATGTACGGCTCACCTGCACACCTCCGAAAGAACGGTTAGCAAGATAGCCGCCATATTCACGGGCGAAAGGAACACCCTGTGCGACGCACTGATCGATAATGGCCGCGCTAACCTCGGCAAGACGATACACATTAGCCTCGCGGCTACGGTAGTCACCTCCCTTGATCGTGTCATAGAACAGACGATAGACAGCGTCGTTGTCATTCTGATAGTTCTTGGCGGCGTTGATACCTCCCTGGGCGGCTATGGAGTGAGCCCTTCGGGGAGAGTCGCTGATGCAGAAAACCTTGACATTGTAGCCAAGCTCACCGAGTGAGGCAGCCGCGGAGGCTCCTCCCAAACCGGTACCGACCACGATGATCTCAAGTTTTCTCCTGTTGTTGGGGTTTACGAGACGAAGCTCCGACTTACGTTTGGTCCATTTTTCAGCCAAAGGTCCGTCAGGAATCTTTGAGATTAATTTTTCGGCCATATCTTAGTGATTAATGATTTGCGTTTCGGTATTAGTCTGCAATTTTAATGATTTTTATCGTATTAAACAATTCAAGAGACCACTTTCGGCAGTTTACGACGATACATCATCCTGTATTTCTTGAATAATCTTCTCGCGAAGCGATCATATCTTAAAGGGGACATGGTTCTTGAGAAGTGGCTGTCCGCAAATTTCTCAACCTCAGCACATTCAATGACACAACCTTTCTCAAATCCATATATTCCCTTGATAACCAGCGACTGACTGCAAATCTGAGCTTCATCAGTCCCACGATGCTCCTTCATGTATGAAGGAATATGATCACTTGTGAAAACTTTCAAAGGAATATAAACACAAGTTGTGGGGCAACCGAGCACTGTCCAAGCCACAGTCAATGAAGGATCCTCTCCTGGAAGAACTCCCTCGAATACAATGACTGATGCCGTTATATCCCTCATGATAGGCGCTCCGGAACGGGATATAGCATTAATAAGTTCCTTATGTCCGGCCGTGGACACATCCATATCACTCATAATCAATGAAGCCTTCTCAAACCTGTCCTCTCCTTTCCTGTCATCAGGACGGCCACTTCTGGTAAAGTTAGTCACAACCATGTAACCACCAGGCTCATCAGCCACATCAAAACGACGATAAGAATGGTTATTTACCTCATAATAAGCGGCTTCCCCTTTAGCATCAATTATTCCGAAGTTAGCTTCCACTCCCCAAGGTTTGGGAAGGGACTCCAAAAATCTCTCAAAGTCTTTAAGATCAGCGCACTGACCAAGAGCCTTGAACATCAGCTCTCCTTCCTTGTCCATTTCCGAAGACGGGACATCATCATCCTTAAGATCGTAGGTAGCGGTGTTGATGATGCAGAAACCGGCTGTGTTATGTCCTGCCCAAACTTCTCCTCCCTTTGAAGAGGCATTCACCAGGCCAATGAAATCATATTCAGGCCCTTTGAACCAACGCATCAGGTTGTTAAGCTCGCCCGAGTCCCTGTGTTTCATCATGACGGGACGTCCGTCGGAACGGGCGTTACCGGATATTATAACAGAAGTGCAACAAAAAGCCGGGGATGATACCGCGATCAGGACCGCGGCGACAAAAATTCTAAAATAACGTGCCATTATCTGTCTTATTCGCTTCTAGTTCAGCATCAAGGCCCATATGCCGGTAAGCCATCTCGGTAGCGATCCTACCTCTCTGGGTCCGTACAATAAAACCTTCCTTTATGAGGAAAGGCTCATAAACCTCTTCATAAGTACCCTGGTCTTCACTGATCGCAGTGGCGATGGTATTGGCTCCGACAGGTCCTCCTTTGAAAGTTGTTATGATGGTCCTTAATATCTTATTATCAATTGAATCCAGCCCTCGAGTGTCTATCTTTAACTTATTGAGGGCATATTTTGCTATCTCAAGATCAATGTGTCCGTCCCCCATCACCTGGGCGAAGTCACGAACCCTTCTCAACAGGGCGTTTGCTATACGAGGCGTCCCTCGGCTGCGAAGAGCTATCTCTTTAGAGGCGGCCTCGTCAATTGTCACATTGAGGATGCTGGCGCTTCTCTTCACAATCCTGACCAGATCAGAAGTGTCGTAATACTCTAATGGACAAGTGATTCCGAACCTGGCGCGAAGAGGTGCGGTCAAAAGTCCGCTTCTTGTGGTGGCACCTACAAGAGTGAAAGGATTGAGGGATATTCTGACAGACCTGGCTCCCGGACCTTTGTCTATCATGATGTCTATCACATAATCCTCCATCGCTGAATACAAGTACTCCTCGACTTCTGGAGAAAGCCTGTGGATCTCATCTATGAAAAGTACATCACCGTTCTCGAGGGAGGTTAGAAGACCAGCCAGATCTCCAGGTTTGTCAAGCACCGGACCGGAGGTCACTTTCATATTCACCCCCATCTCGTTGGCTATAATGTGGGCAAGAGTGGTCTTACCCAAACCGGGAGGGCCATGGAATAAGACATGGTCGAGCGCCTCACCCCTCATCTTGGCCGCTTTTATATAGACATTGAGATTCGATACTATCTCTCTTTGTCCAGTGAAATCTTCAAGTTCTTGCGGGCGGATTATTCCGTCCAAATCCTTATCTTTGTCTGCGTTTGTGTCGCGAGGATTGAAATCTGTCATCAGAGCGTCAATTATCAGATACAAATATATTGATATTTTTTATAAGATTTGATGGTTTTATTTAAGTTGTTGAAATGTTGATAACTATTTAAAGTATTTGCTAATCAATAAATTATAAAGGAAAATTATCAAAAAAGGATTATTGGTAAATCAAGTATAATTTGTTGATATCCCAGCCGGGACAAGATGATGACAATCTTTATGCGGATATAAACAGTTGTTTCAACAGGTTTTCAACAGGCTTTTGACCATTGATGTTGATAAGTAGAAATTCAGCGGCCGACCTTTCTTCGGCCCTCAAAGGAAGGAAAGAAGTATTCTGTAAAGGACTCTTTCTTTCCGCTCGGTGGTTTGTCCTTTCTCAGGTAGCGAAAGACGGCACCCACATTGTTTTGTTACCCGATAAAGAGAGTGCGGAATATTGCGCTTCAGATCTCTACAGCCTTGTGGAAGGGGATATTGTTTTTTTCTTGCCCGACAGTGGTAAAGTGGTGGAAAAGAGCAATTTCAAATCTTCGGTTGGAGTGCAGAGAACATCAGCGATAGGAGAATTGATTTCCAACGCTGATAATGCGAAAAGGCTGTTTATTGTTACATATCCCGACGCTCTCAAGGAAAGGGTTCCAAAGGCAAAGGATATAGAGAATGCTCTTCTTAAAATAACCACTGGCCAGGAAATATCCCATGATAAGATAAAGGAAATACTTGTAAATCAAGGATTTGAAAAAGTAGATTTTGTTTCCGCTCCCGGACAGTTCTCGATAAGGGGATCCATAATTGATGTGTTCTCATTTTCTTTCAACTATCCTTTTAGAATATCATTTTTCGGAGATGAAGTTGAGACTATCCATGTGTTTGACTGCAATACCCAACTTTCGAAAGAAAGCAGGGATGAGGTGGAAATATTCCCTGACATTGCTGGTGAAGGGAATGAGGAAGAGTTGATAAGCGTATCGGGTTTGTTCCCGAAAGGAACCGTTGTCTGGGCGGACTCTTCTGACATGTACCGTAAAGAGGACTTCTTCAAGGAACTTGATCCTTTTAAGAAAGTGTTCCTTGAGGTTCCTCTTGAGGTTGATAATGATGAGGTCATCAAATTTGACATATCTCCCCAACCCGTATTCAACAAGAATTTCGAGATTCTTTCCGCTGACATAGCCAGGAATATGGAAAAGGGCTACAAGGTGTTCATTTTCAGCGAGAAAAAATCGCAGACTGAACGCTTGGAGTCCATTCTAAGAGAGAACAAAGGACTAGTTCCTGAATTTGTGCAAGGTAAGAATATTCATGCCGGCTTCATCGACAATGAAGACAAGATTTGCTGTTATTCTGACCATGAGATTTTCGACAGGTTCCACAGGGTTAGTGTCCGCCGTACGGTTGAGAAGAGTGAACAGCTTACTCTCAATGACTTGACTGCCTTTAACATAGGTGATTATGTGGTTCATATAGATCACGGAGTGGGAGTATTCGGCGGTCTTGTCAGAATGAGGGATGATAAGGGAAGGATGCATGAGGTTGTTAAAATCATGTATAAGGATGGCGATGTGGTGTTCGTCTCTGTCCATTCCCTTAATAAGATATCGAGATTCCGTTCAAAGGATGGTGAGCCTCCAAGGATTAATAAACTTGGATCCAAGTCTTGGCAGACATTAAAGACCAGTGCCAAGTCCAAGATAAAGGACATTGCCAAGGATCTTATCCAACTCTATGCGAAGCGAAAAGCCTCTTCCGGATTTGCATTTTCTCCAGATAGTTATCTCCAGGAAGAACTGGAGTCTTCCTTCATGTATGAGGACACTCCCGATCAGGAGACGGCCACAAAAGCTGTCAAAAGGGATATGGAGGATTCCAGCCCTATGGATCGCTTGATTTGCGGTGACGTTGGTTTCGGAAAGACAGAGATCGCTATTAGGGCGGCTTTCAAGGCTGTGACCGACGGAAAGCAAGTTGTTGTGCTTGTTCCTACCACAATTCTGGCTCTCCAGCACTACACCACATTCTCGTCCAGACTTAAGGATTTCCCTTGTTCGGTTGATTATGTGAGCAGGCTTCGTACCGCAAAAGAGGTAAATGACATCAAAAAGAGATTGGCCGAAGGTAGCCTTGACATTGTCATAGGAACCCATAAGATGCTAGGGAAAGGGTTCGAATTCAAAGACTTAGGTTTATTGATAATAGACGAGGAGCAGAAATTCGGAGTTTCAGCCAAGGAAAGGCTCAGGCAGTTGAAGTCTTCGGTTGACACCTTGACATTGACTGCCACTCCTATTCCGAGAACTCTCCAGTTCTCACTTCTTGGAGCTAGGGATCTGTCCATAATAAACACCCCTCCGCCTAACAGGATTCCCACCCAGACCGAGATAATTCTTTTCAATGAGGAAGAGATAAAGAGCATCATAAATTATGAGCTTGCAAGAGGTGGACAGATATTCTTCCTCCATAACAAGGTTGAGGAATTGCCATCCATCTATGAGATTCTCCACCGCTTGGTTCCCGACATGAAAATCTGTGTTGCCCATGGTCAGATGGAATCTAAAGAATTGGAAAACAGAATGTTGGATTTCATCAGGGGAGACTATGACATGCTCCTTTGCACCACCATCATAGAGAATGGACTTGACATCCCCAACGCCAACACCATAATAATAAACCAGGCTCAGAATATAGGTTTGAGCGACTTGCACCAGCTTCGTGGCAGGGTTGGCCGTTCGAACAGGAGAGCATTCTGTTATTTGATAGTGCCTCCGCTTGTGTCAATCACCGAAGATGCCAGAAGGAGACTCAAGGCAATAGAGGAGTTCTCCGATCTTGGCAGCGGATTCAATATCGCCATGCAGGACTTGGACATTCGTGGAGCCGGTAATCTTCTTGGAGCGGAGCAGAGCGGTTTTATTATGGATATGGGTTATGAGACCTACCAGAAAATCCTTGCGGAGGCGATGGAAGAACTTGGTGTCGAGACAGGAATAAACTCCCGCAAAAATGATGATTCCTTCATCCGTGACTGTACCATAGAGACAGATCAGCTGGCCATGATCCCGGATTCTTACATAGACATAACCGCCGAAAAGATAAGAATTTACAAGCAGCTTGACAATATATCCCACAATAAGGAGATAGAGAGGTTCAGGGATAGCCTGATAGATCGTTTCGGAGCTTTGCCTGTCGAGGCCGAGAACCTATTCGATGTGGTTAAGATCAGGAATCTCGGCGGACAACTGGGATTCGAGAAGATTATAATAAAGCTG
>OMQO01000034.1 GCA_900313275.1 uncultured Bacteroidales bacterium | reverse complement strand
CAGGGGAAATGACGAGTGGCTTGCCCTGTTCAAGGCCTTCGTCAAAGCCAGCAGGTAGATGAGGCGACTGGGCTCTTTCCTTTTCTTGGCTCTCTCGTTGGCGGTATCCGCGTCAGCCGCCCCGCCGCCTTCCCCTCGTCAAGGGCTTGACAGCCTGTTAGTTATATTCAATAATGTTCCCCAGTACGCCAGGCCCCAAGTCTGGTGGCACTGGATGGACGGCAATGTCTCAAAAGAAGGAATCGATAAAGACATCGATTGGATGAGACGTTCCGGGATTGGAGGTTTCCATCAGTTCGACGCTGGTGGTATCAATATGCCTAGGGCCGCGAAGATCCGACTGCCATATCTCTCCGATGGTTGGAAGGATGCCTTTCGGCACGCTATCTCACAGGCGGATTCCTATGGAATGGATGTCACCATCGCAAGCGCTCCAGGCTGGAGTTCCACTGGTGGAACATGGGTCAGGCCAGAGGATGCCGTCAAGAAACTCGAATGGAGGTCAGTGGATGTCGATGGGGGTGAGGTGGATGTCCACCTTCCTGATCTTTACAGGGTTACGGGGCCGTACCAAGATTTCTTCCAGGGCAACGACCGGATTGAGGTAGAGCCCTACGGAGAGGATCTATACCAATTGGCCATAAGACGCTCCCGAGCCGACAAGTCGATGGAGGAAATGGGTGCGGAAGTCACTGTCACTGATAGCATTATCACTGTTAAGTTCAATAAGGCGCGGCGCGTGAAGGCCTTTACCCTCAAATCTTCGGCGATGGGAGGAAGGCCAAGGACAGGCGAGCCTGAGTGCAAAAATGTCCTTGAGTGCTCGAGAGATGGTAAGACTTGGCGTGAGGTGCATAAGATACTTCCGGCGAGAATCCCTTATATGACCGAGGACATCGATCCCGTGAAGGCGAAGTTCTTCCGGGTCAGGGGAGAGCGGCTTGAGTCACTTGAATTATACACGGTACGGAAAGTGAACCATTCTGAAGAGTTGGGGGGCTTCAGCTTGAATTTCGATTTCGGGAAGTTTCACACTCCCAAGACACGCCGGCGGACTGAGGTCATAGACTTGACTGGAAAGATGTCCCCTGACGGCCACTTAGTATGCTCCCTTCCCAAAGGGCGGTGGAGAATCTACCGTTTCGGTTGGTCAATAACCGGAAAAGTCAACCATCCTGCTTCTCCCGAAGCGACAGGCCTGGAAGTGGACAAATTGGATAAAGACGCGTGGATGAGGTATTTCCGTCATTATCTGGATCTCTATAGGGAGGCCGCTGGCGGGATGCTGGGGGAGAAAGGAATCCGCTATCTGCTGACCGACAGCTACGAGGCCGGATCATTCACGTGGACTACAACTTTACCCGAGGAATTCCGTAGCAGGCGGGGTTACGACCTGCTTCCTTGGCTTCCTGTTCTTGCGGGGGAGGTGGTCGGTAGTTCAACCGAAAGCGAAGGCTTCCTCTGGGATTGGCGTAAGACTCTTGGGGAATTGTTCTGTGAGAACTATTCCCGAATTAAGGACTTGCTTAAGGAGTATAATCTCGCTGGCAATTATTGTGAGACTCATGAAGGAGCGCGGGCATATACGGGCGACGGGATGGATCCTAAACTTGCCGCTTCTTTCCCTATGGCCGCCATCTGGATGGAGAACACTCCGACTGGTTCGGCGGTTCCTTCCGCTATCGCGGACATAAAGGAATCCTCTTCAGCGGCTCATATCTCTGGCGCCGGAGTGGTGGCGGCGGAGTCTTTCTCGGTCAATGGAGACGAGGGCAGGGCTTATACCTACTGCCCAGAGAATATGAAATACATAGCTGATAGGGCCATGTCGGCTGGTCTCAACCGGTTCGTCATCCATGAGAGCGCTTCCCAGCCTAATGATAGCTATCTTCCTGGCCTTCAGCTGTTTCGCTATGGACAATGGCTTCATCGTAATGAGACTTGGGGGGACTATGCCTGGGTGCTGATGGATTATCTCGGGAGGTCGAGTGCCATGCTCAGCCAGGGCCGTCCTGTCTCGGACATTCTATTGTACTATGGTGAAGACAGCAATGTCACCGCTCTTTACGGTGGTGATTCATTTGACCTTCTGCCCCAGGTTCCCGCTGGATACGACTATGATTTCGCCAATCCGACTGTGCTGCTGTCATCGCTTTCGGTGGAGACCGGCGATTCGCGTCCGGTGCTATCTACGGAAAGCGGGATGCGCTACAAGGTGTTGTGGTTGGACAAGAATTGCGAGACAATGTCCTTGGAGATCCTTAAAAAGATAAAAGAATACGCTGATGCGGGGGTCAGGATCTGTGGGTCTTTACCGGAGCGTCAAGCGGGGTTGCGAACCGACGATAAGGCTTTCAAGGCCATTGTGAATGACATTTGGAAGTCTGGCCGGAAGAATCTGTTCAGGACTTTGGAGGAAGCGTTGTCCGATGTCGATCCGGACTGCCTATTTGCCGTCGATGGGGTTCAGTCCGGGCCTGGGGATTTCAGCTTTGTCCATAGGGCTATGGATGATGGGACGGATATCTATTGGGTACGGTCCTTCGACTCCGCTCCCTTTGACTCCCCTCAGGGTCCGGAGATGGCCACGATCAGTTTCAGGGAATATGGCCCCTATGCGGCCCTCTTCAATCCTGAGAACGGTAAAGTGATCCCGATTGAGATGACCGAAGAAGGTGGCCGGGCTACAGTTCGGATCCCTATGTTGTCCACCGATGCCTTTTTTATCGTGTTCTCATCCACGCCCATCCCTGCGGATAGTAATTCTGATAATCCCATCTGCCATTCTGAGCGTAGCGAAGAATCTCATCCTGTTCCCGGTCCCTGGCAGGTCAGTTTCAACCAGAAGGGTGGCGGCAAGGCAACGGAAGTCATGACCGGGCTCGTCTCCTGGACTGAATCCGATGATCCGATTGTGAAATACTACTCAGGCACAGCTGTTTACAAGGCTTCTTTCAGTCTTGGATCGGATGCTCTCGCGAGTGCCGGAAGTGTGATCCTCGATCTTGGAAAGGTGAAGAATATCGCCGAAGTGGCTATCAATGGAAAGCCCGCCGGAGTCCTTTGGAAAGCGCCTTTCCGGACTGAAGATGTGAAGGCGCTTCTTCATCCTGGCAGTAACTTGTTGGAAATCAAGGTGACCAATCTTTGGCGCAACCGGATGATCGGAGATGTCCAGCCTGGGGAGACTCATCCTGTCACCGCGATCAGGCGCTTCTACAAGGCTGGTGACACGCTTTTGCCCTCAGGCCTTCTCGGTCCGGTCACTCTGGTTTGCCGGTAGAGCGGTTCTTTATTCAGGATTGATGGATATGGACTTGAGCTCCCTTTGAGTCGGGGGAGAGCTGGCGCGTTCCTGGCGGCGTTTGCGGCTTGTGAATATGCTGCGTATCAGGCCCTTGAATGTGTTGAACTCCTTTTGGTAAGTGACACCAATACCATTGCGTTGGAGGTTGTCAAGGAAGTTGGTGTAGTCGTCGGCCGAATGAGAGAAGAGTTTCAACCTGACCTCTCCAGGCTTGTCCAGTTTGACCTCGATGTCAAAGTCTCCCACAATCTCTCCTCTGGATGAGGAATTCCCATATTCCCTGTTCCCGACATTTCCGTTCACAAGCACCCTGCTGTTGAATAGCTGGGTAGAGACCGCGACATCGAATATGTTCGTGCCACTTTCGCTTGACTGGTAATTCAGCCCGAAGTCCAATGGAATGTCCAGTTTCTGCAATATGCTGTTCAACTGCCCGGCCATTATGTCGGCTAGGTTGGAGTAGAGAGTTGTTGTGTTGTTGACGATTCCGGACTGTTCTTCCGGCATGAAGCCTCCTGAGATCAGCAGGGCGAGGAACTGGCGCTGTACCTTGTCTTCCGTGTTGAGGGCGCTCTCAACCTTTGCTTTGGTGGTAGGGTCGACATCCGGAACATCGATTGAGAATTTGAGTTGCGGCTCCCTAAGCTTGCCGGATATTCCGATTCCGCAATTGACCACCCTCCTGGTCGATACGGATGAAGTGTCAGCGATCAGAGTAGCGATCGAGGCCTTTGTCGTGTAGATTCCTTCAATGTCAAGGTCACTGTCCATCACATCGCCGTTGAACCTGATTGAACTGCCCTGGGAGATTGTGAAATCCTTCTTGGCTATGTCCATGGCGTTGAAATGGAAGTTGCCGGAGGACAAGGTGTAGTCGCCATTGATGGTGAATAGACCATTTGAAGGTCTCACATTGATGTCGATAGTGCCTTGGCCTCTTCCGTTCAGCACATTGCCTGCCGCTCTGTCTATCTCGACATACGCCTCGGTTCTTGAGTTGGCGACAACTTTCAGGTGTATTCCGAAATCACTTTCCTTGCGACTCTCGGAGACCAGCCTGTTCATCATGACATCATAGGGATCGATGTAAACTTCTTTGTATGGCTGCTTGAAAGTCAGCAAGTTAGTGTTGGCATCGGATGAAGTGTTGTCAATCGGGATGTGCAGTCTTCCGCTCTTGTCCGTCCTCGCGTTGACATCAAGCATGATGGCATTGAAGGGACCCTTTATCGAGACCTCGCCGGATGCGAAGATATTGCCATAGACCGCCTCTCCGAGGCTCTCATCCATGTTGATGGCCTCCATCCTGTTCATGCTGATCCTGGTGTCCATCCGGAAGTCTTTCATGTGGTTGAACAAGATGCCTCCGGAAATGGTTCCGGTGCCGTCAAAGCGGTCCCTGACCGCTATTCCGTCAAGATGAAGACCACTGTTGTCGAGTTTGAACGGGCCGTCGGCATAGTAAGGGACATTGGTGTAGGCTACCCTGAGGAGCACGTCGTTGAACCGGGTGTCCTCGCTCGAGACGGACAAATCGTTTGTCTTGCCGGAAACGGTTACCTTGCCGCTGACTTTCCCGCCAATCTCGCTGAAAACGGAAGCGAGGAGAGGTGAGAAATAGCTGGTTTCCATGTCGTCAAGGTCGGCTTTCAGGTCTAACATCTTATCTTTCAGGTGATAACCACCCTTGATGTCGAAGGTTCTCTTCCCACCCAGGAGACTGTTTGCGGCTATATTGAGCCTCCCGTCGTCTTCCATGCCGCAGGTCAAGGCGACCTGTCCTGCATCTTTCCCGCTCACCTTGACTGAGTCACACTTGATTGACATCGACAGGCCGGGGTTGTCCTTCCAGGGGGAAGTGAGGGTAGCTTTACCGGTAGCGAGTCCGCTGATCCTGTAATCCTTTCCGAGCAGGATGTTGGCGATTCCCATGTCACATTTGATGAGATCGACTGAGAGGGTGTCGTTGTGTGTGGTTGAATAGCCTCCATCCACTCTTAGAGACTGATTGCCGCACGCCGCCAAAAGGCTGTTCACATTGAAATCTTTCCCTGCAAGAGAGAATCCACCTGAGGATATCTTCCATTCCTGCTTGTTGAGCCAAAGGCTTGATGGCAAGGTCTTTCCGTCGATGAGAAGGTCTCCTGAAGGTGATCTCGACAGGTCCGCTGACAGGTGGATATCACCCTTGTCGGCCAATTCGTCATCATTCTTGAAGGAATATCCGATCCCGGTCCGGTTGTCGTTGGCGTACAAGGAGATTTTGTCATCATTGAACAGGAATCCTGAGATCGCCGCTTCGGAGCTGGTCAGGGCTCCGTTTAGGCTTCCGCCTTTGTTGTCGAAAGCGAAGTTGATGTTTTTCAGGTAGTTCCGTCCCATGGCTATCCTTGAGGACTTTATTGACGCGATGACATCACCAGTGTTTGAGACCGTGACAAGTGCCTTGGTGCTGTCAGCGATGTAGAGCCCAGGCATCACGAAAGACAGGACGTCACGAGCGTCGTGAACATTGAGCCGGACCTCATAGCGGTCCCCGTCCCAAGTCTTGACAGTGTCCCGGCATAGGACCGGAAGCTCTTTTAACAGAGTTAGTTGCCTAAGGTCTTTCGCTATTTGGGTGATGGGCTTGCTTCCTATGTAGGAGGCGTCAGCGAAAGAGGAACCAAGATTGATCCGGTTGAACCCGTCTCTTGAGTGGGAAGACACTTTTATGTCACCCACATCGTATCGCCCCATGGAATTCTCAAGGTCGAGATCCATCACATCGAGATTACCGATAAGGTCTCCACCGCTGACTCTCATGTAGTTGGCATCGATTCTTCCCGCCACTTTGGAGACTCCTCTCTTGTCCAGTCCCAAAGCCTGAAGATCCGCATAGCCGACATTGGCGTAGAACTTATACAGACCATTACTGGTCTTGTCCGACAGGGTGAATATTCCTTGGAATAGAAGGTTGAGGTTAGGGTCGTTGCACACGAGACGGCCATCAAAGGCCTTATCGGAATAGGTTCCGACAGCCATGATGTTGGAGTAGTCGTAATCAAGGGCTCGCAATTTGTCGATCTGAAGGGAGTCTATGTCCACCGTGACCCCGTCCTTGCCCAAAGAAGCCTTTAGGGAACTCTTCATTGTAAGCTCACCAATCCGTTTGATTCCCAAGGCTTTCCCAAGGTCCAGACGGTCGGTCCTGACATTCCCGGCGAAGACCCTGCTCGCACCATGTTTGATCAGGTTGTTGAGCTTGAGGTCGGCTGTGAGACCTCCCATCTGCCCTATGTCCGCCGACCCTTTGACCTTCAGGTCATCCAAGGTTCCGTCAACCCGCCCATTGAATAAGGCTTTTTCTCCCGGGGCATATTTGGACAAGTCGAGCTTGGCTGATGGCGCGAATCCGCTTATGAACTTCCCGAGGCCTTGGGATGTGAAGGACAGGTTCTCGACATCGAAGCCCAGGACTGTCGTATTGATGTCTGGTAGCCCGGTGATCCTTCCATCCGCTGTCCCGCTCACACCGCTGCCGTATTCGGTAAACTCAATCCAGTCGATTCCCAGGTCGCTCACTGGCCCGTCCACATCCGCTTTTGAGATGTAAAACCTCTCGTCCATGCGTTTGAGTGAAGGGGCGAAGAATGAGATGCTCTTGAAATCGATCACGCTCTGCCTTATGTCTCCCCTCAGACGAACATCGTTGAGGAAGTCGTTGAAAGACTTTATGTTATCATAGCTCATGGAGAACTCATCCATGCTGATGTCCGACCAATCGTCCTTCAACCGCAAGTCCTCGATCAGGGTGCGTCCACCTCCGACTGACACATCTCCTGAAAGTGAGGCGATATGGTAGCCGCTTTTCTCGTTCACCTCCAGCCTCTCTACGGTCCCTTTCATGAACCCATCAGCCAATTTAAGATCCCTGGCGTCGAGGGCCTGGACCGTCAAATCCATGTCTGTCCAGTTGATTCCACCTTCTACTGAAGGCCTGGGATGCCTGAGATTGACGAGCCTGAACCTGAAGCCTTCGATCTGGACTTTCTTCGCGTCGAAGATATTCCCCATCTCCTTATTCTCAGGTTTATCCTTCGGTTTGGTTTTGAAGAACCGTTTGATGTTGCTCCCGTCAGGTTCGGTAACGAAAGTGAAGGAGCCATTACCGAGAGCCACTCGTCTCAGATGTAACCCTTCCTTCTTGAAAAGGCCTTTGAGGGAGAATGTCGCGGTCAGGGTGCCGGCGCTGGCAAGTGTGTCCAGAACCTCACCGGACGGAGTGGTGGGGGGATTTTCGTCAATAAGGCGGAAATCCTTTATAACCAATGCGTTGAAGGGCTTTAAGTGAATCTTGGAGAACTCGATTCTTCCATCCATGTTTTCCTCGAGGGTGGCTGTAACCTTCTTTGCCACGAACGTTTGTACCGCCGGCATCTGGATCAGCAACCAAATGGCGAACAGCAAAGCTGCCACCACCACGATAACTGTCCAGAATATTTTCAGCGCCTTCTTCACAATCTACAAATATAACAAAATATTTGCTTACATTTGAGTCGTGGACCAAGTACCTTTTGGCATGAAACGCATAATTATTTGTACTATTATTTTACTTGCCGGTCTCGCCGCTCAGGCGAAAGTCCGTTTGTCTCCTCTTTTCACTGACAACATGGTTTTCCAGCAGAACACGGAGGCTTCCGTGTGGGGCTACTCGGCGCCCGGCCGCACTGTCACGGTAAAGCCATCCTGGAATGGCAAGACATATTCATGCGTGGCTGGCTCTGATGGAAGATGGTCGGTGAGGATCGACACGCCGGCTGGAAGTTACGAAAAGTATTCCCTGACAATTTCGGACGGGGAGAAGATCGTCCTGAACAATGTCGTTGCGGGTGAGGTCTGGATCTGCTCGGGCCAGTCGAACATGGAGATGCCGGTCGAGAGCTGGAGAGCCGTGCGGGTCAATAAAGATGACATCCAGAAGGCCTCCGAGTATCCGTTCTTGAGGCTCCTTTATGTGACTAAGACCACCGGGATGTCCCCGAGGGATAATTTCTCGGCGGAGAACGACGGCTGGACCGAATCTTCCCCTAAGACAGTTCGAGCTTTTTCGGCAGTGGCGTACTATTTCGGGCGGAAACTTCAAGAGACACTGAAAGTTCCGGTCGGGGTTATCGAGACTTGCTGGGGCGGTACCATCATCGAGGCTTGGATGAGCGAGGGGGCTGTCCGGGAATATCCCGAACTTCTGCCCAAACTCGATGAGGTCCAGCGTCTGGCTTTGACAGAGACTGACCGGGAGAATAATTTCAGGAAGGAGATGGAGCGTTTCGTGGCCCAGGCCAAGGCGGGCGACAAGGGGCTGGCGAAGGGCAAGGCTCTTTGGGCGGCTCCTCGTCTCAACGACTCTTCTTGGAAAACAATCCGTCTTCCCGAGAAGATCCAGACTCTTTGGCCAGCCACCAACGGTGTTTTCTGGTTCAGGAAAGAGGTCGATATGCCAAAGGAGTGGGCAGGTAAGGACTTGACACTCAGCCTTGGACCTGTCGATGACTTTGACGAGACCTACTTTAATGGGAAGATCGTTGGTAGCGGTACAGTCTGGAATATGGCGCGGGAGTACACCGTTCCTGGGAAACTTGTCAAAGGAGGGAAATCTGTTTTATGCATCCGTGTCACTGATGACCATGGCGATGGGGGACTTTACGGGGCGGCTGACCAACTCTATCTGGAAGGTCCTGAAGGACAGCGGATTCCGCTTGATGGAGATTGGAAAGTTGAGATGTCCCTGTCATTTAAGGACAGGCCGGTGAGCACTGCCCGTGAGCCTAACCAGGTGACTGTCCTCTATAATGCGATGATCCATCCCCTTGTGCCTTTCGCAATGAAAGGCGTGATCTGGTACCAGGGCGAGTCCAATGCCGGCAAAGCCTATCGCTACCGTGACCTTATGGCTGCGATGGTTCTTGACTGGCGCTCGGCTTGGGGTTTGGAGTTCCCTTTCTATATTACCCAAATAACCGGGTATCATGCGGTCAGTCCGATGCCCGGCGAATTCACCTGGGCTGAACTTCGGGAAGCCCAGGATCTGGCTGCCAAGGTGTTGGTTAACGCCGATGTCGCATGTACTATTGACCTTGGCGAGGCTGAAGATGTTCATCCGATCCGCAAGCAGGAGGTGGGGGACCGGCTCGCTCTCTTAGCCCTGGCCAATGATTATGGCCACGATATTGTCGCTACTGGTCCCCGGTACGAGTCATATAAGATAGGAGATGGGAATATCCGGATAAAGTTCACTTCCACCGCGAAAGGTCTGGTGGCGAAGCCGTCAGGCGATTTGGCCTCCGCTCGTTATGGCTCTACCGCCATGGAGCTTGACATTGTCAAAAAGGCTGAGGAAGGGAAACTGGTTGGTTTCCAGATTGCTGGAGCCGATAAGGTTTGGCATTGGGCGGATGCCGTCACAGATGGTGACGAGGTCGTGGTCTCAAGCCCGGAAGTCGCTCATCCTGTTGCGGTTCGCTATGGCTGGGCGGACAACCCCGTGTGTAACCTGTTCAATTCGGACGGCCTTCCCGCTTATCCTTTCCGTACTGATGACTGGCCGGGAGTGACTTTCGGAAAGCTGTAAGACTATTTCTCCCAGTTCTTGAAAGGATTGTTAATAAGTTCCGCATTGCGGAATCTTATGTCACCGCTGACCTCTTCACCAAGCCATTCAGGCCTTTCGAAGGCCTCATCCTCGCTTTTGAGTTCCACCTCCGCCACCACGAGTCCCTCATTGTCTCCGTGGAACTCATCGACCTCGAATGTGTGTGCCCCGGCCTTTACGAGATGCCGGGTCTTGTCGATTACCTTTCCGTCGCATAGTCGCAATAGTTGCTTGGCATCCTCAAGAGGAATCGGTTCCTCCCATTCAAATCTGGTTATTCCGGTCCGTTGTCCTTTGATCGTGATGAAACCTTCGTTATCCCTTATCCGTACTCTTACGGATTTGCCAGGGGCCAAGCACACATAGCCCTGGACAATATGATAAGCTTTGCAGGCTTCTTTCTTGAAGTCTCCTTTGACAAGGAATTTTCTTTCTATCTCGACACCCATGCGACGTTTGTTTTATCCGTGCGAAGATAACTAAAAAACACTATCTTTGTCTCCAACGGCAAACACAATTGAATATGAATAAGACTGTCATGATCACTATCGCGTTCTCGCTCTTCGGCCTCTTCTCTTGCAAGGCCAACTACACTGACCTGGATGTGGACGGCTTTTCCGACAAGGTCGGGGCTTACCCTCCAGTCCGCTTGATTGACGTCCGTACCCCGGAAGAATATTCGGAAGGCCACCTGATGGGAGCTGTCAACTACGATTGGTATGACTCTCTTTTCGTGGATAATGTCACCGCAGCCTTCGACAAGTCTGAGCCTTTGTACGTCTATTGCAGGAGCGGTAAAAGGGCATCTGAGGCCTCCAAAGCTCTATCCAAGGCTGGTTTTGAGGTCTTTAACCTGAAAGGAGGCTACTTGGCATGGACCGACGCCGGAAAACCTGTGACGAAGTACGAGGTGGAGCGTTTCGCCACCGCAAGTGGAGCTCCCGTTGACATCATCCTCATCAAACATGGCTCGCTGGCTCTCAGTTATGACGGAATATCTATCCAGGTGGATCCGGTCGCGGAGCTCGGCAAATCAACCGATTACGCCAAGGAGTTCCCGAAGGCGGACGTCATACTCGTGACTCATGAGCATGGCGATCATCTTGAGGATGCCACTATCTCGACCTTGACGGGGGATAACACTGTCCTGCTTCTTAACCAGACCAGCCGCGACAAGATAGGCAGGGGAGAGGCGATTGGAAACGGCGAGACAAGGACCCTATGCGATGGTAAGATCAAGCTTGAGGGCGTCCCAGCGTATAACACGACTCCCGGCAGGGAAAATTTCCATCCCAAAGGTAACGGCAACGGCTATGTCCTTACGATTGACGGCTTGAGGATCTACATTGCCGGTGACACCGAGGATGTCCCGGAAATGGCTGATCTTAAGGACATTGATGTGGCTTTCCTGCCTGTCAACCAGCCCTACACGATGACTGTGGACCAATGTGTTGCCGCGGCGAAGGTATTCAAGCCTAAAGTGCTGATTCCCTATCATTTCAGCAAGACAGACATCTCTTCCATCCCCGACCTTCTGCCAGGGATTGATGTCCGTCTCCGCGATATGCGCTAGCTGCTAGAAGATATAGTTCAGACCGACGTTGACGCCGATATTGCCATCGTTGGGATCCAGACACTTCGCGACCTCGAAGTTGATGTTGAAGTTCTGGTTCATGATGATGTGCAGTCCGGCGCCGGCACCCATGTGCAGTTTCTCGGCGTTCTTCGTGTAGAAGTCAGCGGCGGTGTATTCCTTGCCGTCAACTTTTGAGATCACAGTCTTGTCGGCCAGCAAAGATTCCATCTGCTCAGACCTGTAAGGACTCACGATCATTCCGGCGTCGAAGAACGGGTTGGTGGCCAGGGTCCAGTTCTGGTTGATCCAGCGGAACTTGGCGAAACTCCAGCGAAGCTCGAAGTTGGACCAGGCGTAGCTGTTACCCATCAGTCGGTTGGATGTCGTGCCTCGAACAGTGCAAGTGGAACCGAGTCCCTCTGTGTTGATCTGCTTCATATTCAAGGACTGGATACTTTGGAGCAAATAGAACGGGGCGTTGCCTGCGACAAGACCTTGGTATGCGAGATGGTATCCGAAAGTGAGCCTGTCCTGAACCACCGGGAAGAACTGCTTCCAGTGGGCCGCCAGTTTGAGGTAGTTGTTGTCGTGCTTTGAGATGATGTCAGGTGAGCCGAAAGCGTAAACTTCCAGGTTAGCTCCTCTGGTCGGGTTATTCTCATGGTCACGGCTGTCATAGACTACTCCTGCCTTGAATTCAAGGTGGCTTCCTCCGTTCTTCTCGGCTTCAGGAATAATCCCGTTCTTGACATACAGGTCGAAAAGGGATGTCGTCCCATCGTTCAGACCTTTGTTTTTAGCGTGGCCTGTATTCATGTTCCAATAGGTGATTCCACCGGCCCATCCCCATTTGCTGTCTCCGATCGAACCTTGTAAACAGGTCATAATACGGAAGATATCCCTTCTCATGAGGAAGAATCCCAGGCCGTCTTCCGTAATCTTGTCCAGTTCGGGGACATAAAGGGAAGAGGCTCCGTTGAATCCATAGAACGAGTAGGTTTTATTGCCGAAATATGAGATTGCGGCCGAAACCCTGAGCCCTGGAATAAGGTACTTGCTGTCGAAGAAGCTATGAAGCACCGTGTTACCCTTTGAATATTGGGAGACCTCGACGTTAGCCTTCCACATGTACTCCGGGTAGGTGGAACCATCGCCATACCAATAGATGTCAGTAAGGGCTCCGTAATGCCATCCGAGGTCGGAGGAATAGCCGACCGCGGGAAGCGGCCCGAAATTGAGGCCGGTCTTCGTGACTTCTTGAGCGTGGGAATAAAGGATGCAGCCGGTCAATAGAGCGGCCACCATAAGCGATCTTTTCATATTTATTGGATTTGACATTTCGAATAGGATTCTTTAAGGTCCTCATGGCCGAACCAAAGGCGGATGTCCGAAACAAGGATCCTGCCTTGTTCCAAAGCCTCGTAGAAGATGGTGTGGGACCAGAATGAAAAAAGGAAGGCGATGACCGCCAGTTTGAACGGCATGCAAAGGAAATACACGATGGCCCAGATGATCATCAGCAAAGGCATCAACGCGAATTTGACCCCGAAACGGGCGGTCCTGACAAAGGCTTTGTCCTGGATTTTGTTGGCTATATAGGCTGAGATCAACCACATGGGGGCCGCAGCTACTGCGGCGAACATGATCAGTGGAAGAAGCAGTAGGAAAACAAGGCTCTTCCCCAGGATTCGAAGCCCGGTCCCGTCTTTCCGGAATGACAAGAAGGATAATTTCTCATCCCTTCGTTTCAGATCGAATAATCCGGCGTCCTTTATCTTGTCATCATTGGCGGCCAAAGCGGCTTTCATTCCGGACATCTTTGTCAGAGCCCAACGGCCATCGTAGGTCTCGTCGTCCGGCAAGCAGGTGATAAGCGAGGAAATCCTTTGCTTAAGCAAGTCCAGCAAGGCCCTATAAACCTTGCTCTCGACCATGTCTGGGTTGGAGGACACGAATTCAGTCACATTTATAGGCTCTCCGTAGCGTATCGCCAGGGGAGTACGTATGCGGTAATAGTCTTGATATTCAAGTCCTACCGGAACTATATAGACAGGCTTCTTGCCACCGAAAC
>OMQO01000104.1:14966-15480 GCA_900313275.1 uncultured Bacteroidales bacterium | reverse complement strand
TCAATCCAAAAAGATTATTGATTCCCCACACCGCGGTGAACTTCAGGGGAACGTCCGGCTTGGGAGTGAACTTGTTGAACTGCTCATACATGGCGTACAAGGACAGTGTTTTGGAGAAATCCGCCGAATGGAAGAAGTACTTCGCTCCGAAACAGTATGTTCCCTGATTGAAACCACCGCCCGTGATCAACCCGTCATATTCCACATGGAGGCTGAAATCCTTCATGCCGCTGTCCTGCCAGAAGTTGATGCCGCGCTCAATCTCGAAATAGCTGCCGTTGGCGGGACCGCTGTTAGGAATGACAGTTTTCAGGTCCGCTTTGGAGCTATTGTAGTAATGGTCAATGAAGAAGAAGGTGTCTCCGAACTTGTCACCCTTGAACATCTCGAAGGTAGTCGTCACATACTGACGCTCCTTGCCGAAATCGTAGAACACTTGGACATTTGTCTGTGCTTTGGCCATAAAGGAAAAGGCCACAGCGGCGATGGCGGCCGCAATGATGGGTTTTGTTGA
>OMQO01000104.1:0-14958 GCA_900313275.1 uncultured Bacteroidales bacterium | reverse complement strand
GCAATGATGGGTTTTGTTGACATAATTATTAATAAGTTGGACGTACTCTTGCAAAGTCTTCACAAAAATAATCCTATAGTCAGATAAAATCCATATCTTTGTTAAGCAATAATCCACAAAGTTTTCAACAATCATGTTTGAGGAATATCTGAAATTCTACCAGGACTTTCCCACACCGGGTATCAAGTTCGTGGACATCATCCCCTATCTTCAGGATCGTGAGGTTTTCGCCAAGGTGACCGACGAGGTCGGCCGTCTGGTGACCGCCCCATCCGTGGCCTGCCCTGAGGCAAGGGCTTTCCTTTTCGCATCCCCGCTCCTGATAGCGGACTGCGGCGTGAACAACATCATCCTCTTCCGCAAAAGGGGCAAACTTCCATATAGCGGAAATGACCTTCAGACCATCGAGATCATGAAGGAATACGGCGCCGACAAACTGATCTACCGCAATTCGGACATCGCTGCTGGCAAGGCAGAGGACGGAGTGTTCCATGTCTCCATCGTCGATGATGTCCTGGCCACCGGAGGCACCGCTGAAGGCATCGCCAAGGCTCTGGAAGCCACCACTATCATTTCAGATGGGAAGGAATATAAAGTCAAGGTCAACGAGTTCATATTCATTGTCGAGCTTGACGGCCTCAATGGCCGCGACCGCCTCTCCGAGATCGCCCCTGTCCATTCGATAGCGCACATTTAGAACTAATTATAATAACCAATCCATGAAAACCGTAGCGGATAAACAAATCCTTATGGCAGCCGACTTTGCCGGCTATCCTTTGAAAGAAGAGATCAAGGCCTATCTTGAAAAGAAGGGCTGGACCGTAACAGACATCGGCGTAAAGGCCGATTCGGATCCTGATGACACTGAACTGATGTTCCACAGAATCGGCCTCCGGGTAGGCGCGATGATCACCGAGAAGGAGTTCGAGCGGGCTCTTATCTTCTGCGGAACCGGAATGGGAATACACATCGCGGCCAGCAAGTGCCCCGGAGTGCATGCCGGCGTGGTCGAATCTGTTCCCGCAGCATTCCGTGCCATAACCGGCAACGGAGTCAACGTCCTTGCGATGGGAGCCTTCTATGTGACTCCCGAACTGGGCAAGCAGTGCGCTGACGCCTTCCTCTACAATGACTTCGGCAGCGGTTGGGAATGGTGGCCGGATTTCGACAAGTTCCACCAGATTGCGATTGACGAGCTGAACGCCTTCAACTATGAAGAGTATAAGGCCAATGGCTTCAAGGTAAAGCATTTAGGAGATTGCCACTGCGAGCTCTACGACCGTCCCGAAGGATTCTCCAGCGTCCCCCTGATGGTGAAACGCTAGGCCTCTGAGCTCAGAAATGAAACAGTTTCCGCTCTTTGGTTGCCTGCTCATCACCACCTTACTGACAGTAGCCGCCTGCAGCGAATCCAACAATTCCTCCCCTGCGGTTTTATTCGACGGAAGCCCTTCGTCAAGCAATATGATCGAAGATCTTTCGTTGAACAGTGTGGCGGAATACGTTAATGACGGCCTCTTGGTCGGCGAGACAGGCAATCTTGTCCGCCTGAACCGCTTTTACGCCCTGGGCACACGCCTGGTCCGCTACCGGATCAATCCCTCCAAAGATGCCGTATGCCTATTCCAGTCGAGCGAGAAGGATTTCACCCTCAAGGTGGATGTGCCCGGGAAGAGGATGGCAATCATGACTAGTCCTGAGACCGCCATGGATGTCCCGTTCCTCGAGGGCGGTAAGGATTATGATGTTGAGATTATTCATGAATACCAGAAGGCTACCGTCCGCATCCTTGATGCCACGGGAAGTGACAGCGCCCAAGTATCCGCCGTCAACGACGGTCCTGGAGGAGTCCGGCAAGGAGTTGTTAACGCGGACAGTTTCACTGTCGGCCCCGGCTGGGACTACTATTGCTTCGGCCTGGAAAGCGGATCTTCGATGCTTGTGAAGCGTATTACAGTGGAGTCTCCCAAGAGCGCCGTATGGATGCTGATCTACGGTGACTCCATCACCCAACCCGAATGCTACTATCCCACTAGTCTATTCCCCGACGCATGGACACAGCTCATTATCAATAGACTTGGCGGCAATGCTATTTCCAGCGGCCGGGGAGGATGCACTATTAACGAGGTCCTGAATTACATCAAGAACGAGCTGCCCTACATCAAGGCGAAATACGTGATGGTCACCATCGGGACGAACGGCGGGAACACCGAGGAGAAACTGACCGAACTGGTCAATTACATTAAGGAGATGGGCTCGATTCCCATCCTCAACAACATTCCCTCCAACGAGAGCGGGACACAAGTGAGCGTAAATGCTCTAATCGAGACCGTCCGTCAGAAGCACAACCTGGATGGAGCCCGGTTTGACCTTGCCACTTCATTGGCCGGAGACGGCAAGGAAGTGGACAAAAGCATGATGTTTTGGGAAGACTATCCGCCCACCCAGTTCAATGGCTGGCAGGTCTGGCACCACCCCAACGAGAAAGGAAGCAAGGCGATGTTCGAGCAAGCCCTGAAGGATCTGCCGGAAGTATTTTCCGGCATTAGCTTGCGGAATAAATAATTTTTCGATAATTTGTAACGGTTTTAAACAACAGTTTCAAAGTGATGAATAAGGGAATTCTTACATGCGCTCTCCTGCTTCTGGCAGGCTGCGCCACCAATGCGCCTAAGGATCTCAAGTGTGACTACCAAGATGGTAATGTCCTGGTCGATGTCACCGCCACCCCAAGACTCAGCTGGATTAACTCAACTGACCAAACTGCCTGTCAGATAATTGTTTCCACAGACAAAGGAGGAAAGGACATCTTATGGGATTCCGGCAAGACCGACTCTGGGGAGTCGCATCTTGTCCCTTATTCCGGCCCTGGGATGGAACCCATGAAGGCCTATTTCTGGAAGGTCCGGATCTGGGACAAAAACGACAAGCCAACGGGATGGAGCAAGCCTTCTCGCTGGACAACCGGTCCCGCGAAGGACGGCTGGGAGGCGAAATGGATCGGAGCCCCATGGCAGGAAGATGTGAGAGGCAACTGGTACACCCGCTATCCGATGTTCAGAAAGGATTTTAAAGTCGGAGGAGGGCTTGAAAGCGCCAACATGTTCATTAGCGGCCTTGGCTATTTCGAGGCCAGAGTCAACGGTGACAAGGTCGGGGACGACTTCCTCGCCCCCGGACTCACTGACTACACTTTGAGGCCTTTCCTTAAAGAGAATCCCCGCATTCCACTCGATCCTGAAGTCACCGCTTACAGAACACTCTACCTTTGCTATGACATCACCCAGATGCTGAAACCCGGCGACAACGCCATCGGAGTGACCCTTGGCAACGGTTACTTCCACACCAGGCCTACCGCCTCTTCGGCCCAGTGCGAGCCTTACGGAGTGCCGAGGCTGATCGCCCGGATCGAGCTTACTTACAAAGACGGCCACAAGGAGCATGTCAGTACCGACACATCATGGAAAGCCTCCGAGTCTCCATTCATATTCGGAGACATCTGGCAAGGTGAGGCTTATGACGCTCGTGAAGAGCAGCCCGGATGGGACAAAGCCGGATTTGACGATTCCGCTTGGGCCGCGGCGGTAGAACGTACCGCACCTGACGGCCCTCTCACAGCCAACGATGGCCCTACAGACAAGGTCACGGAAGTCTTCAACCCGATCTCGTTCGAGAAGCTCGAGGATGGGGCCTTCAAGATTGACTTCGGCACAGTGATCTCAGGCTGGGCGCATTTCAAAGGCATAAAAGGAAATGCCGGAGACATCTTGAAAGTTGAGTATATAAGCGAATATCCCAGTCCCCGCTGCGAATACATATTCGCTGACGACAAGCCCGTTGATTTCGCTCCCCGCTTCACCTGGTTCGTGTTCCGGGAGGCTGTTGTCCGAGGCATCAAAGATCTGGACGCTTCGATGATAACCGCCGAAGCGGTCAATACCAATGTCCCGGTGAATTCGATTTTCACCTCATCCAACCCTTTGTTTGAGAACATCTTAAAGATATTCCAGCGTTCCCAGATGGACAACATGCACAGTGCTGTGGCATCCGACTGCCCGCACAGGGAGCGTCTGCCCTACACCGGAGATGGTGAGGTCGCGATGGCATCTGTCCTGGCTTCTTTCGACGCTGCCTCCTTCTACCACAAATGGATCTACGATGTGATCGGAAGCCAGCATCCCGAGACTGGATATGTACCGAACGGAGCCCCGTGGGAGCCGATGTGCGGCGGGGGGCCGGCCTGGGGAGCGGCAATCTGCGTGATGCCCTGGGAATTCTATCTCCGCTATGGCGACAAAGACTTGCTTAAGGACAGTTTCGAGGGCATGAAGGGCTACCTGAAGTACCTCGGCACCTGGACCCGTCCTGACGGCACCATCCTCGTGGCGAAGCCCACTCCGGACGGCAAACCGTTCTACTGGTACAACCTCGGCGACTGGCTGCCGCCTCACAATAACGAGATTCCTTCCGAGGCCCTTATTCACACCTTCATCTACTGGATTTGCGCCCGCAACGCCGCCTGGACCGCACAGATCCTTGGCGACGAGGTGGCCGTCAAGGAATATTCCGACCTGCGAGATTCAATCGCCGCGGCTTTCAACGAGTCCTTCTATGACAAGGAGACCAAATCATATGGGGATAACGGCAGCAATGTGCTGGCCATGTACATAGGTGTACCTGCCGAGAGGTACGATGATGTGAAAGCGACTTTGAAGGATGAACTCGAGGTCAAGAACAACTGCCATCTCAACACCGGCATCATCGGCACACGCTACCTTTTTGAGACTTTGGCGATGAACGGCATGGGCGACCTCGCCTATAAGATCATGAACCAGAGGGACTTCCCTAGTTTCGGATGGTGGATCGAGCAAGGCGCCACGACTTCCTGGGAGCAGTGGAACGGTACCGACTCAAGGAATCATCCGATGTTCGGTGGCGGTCTGACTTGGTTCTCGAAGATGCTGGCAGGAGTGGATCCTGATCCAAAGGTGCCTGGCTTCAAGCACTTCATTGTCAGGCCTATGCCGGTCAAGGATCTTCCTGAGGTCCGTTATTCGACGCAAACCCCTTATGGCACAGTGGTGTCGAAGGTGACTCATGACGGGAATATGGTTAAGGTCGAGGTGACGGTGCCCTTCGGAACGACCGCCACGGTCTATGTCCCGAAGAGCCTTGAGGCGGCGATCAACGCTCCCCTCTCCGACGACAGTTACACCATCCACGAACTCGGCCCCGGCCATCACTCCCTATAGCGCTTCGCGACGCCTTGAGTGAACTATGCGTCGAGGAGTCCAGCCCCTGGCGGACCTGTCCACCCCCGGACAGGGGCAGGGGGAGGGGCCCGACGGCAGCAAGTCTGAGCGTAGCGAGGACGAAGATGGCGTTGGGAGGGGCCGTAGCGAGCGAAGCAAGCGGAGTTCCGATAGGGGCTGGACTCCTCGACGCTGAAGTATCTCTACCAGAGGATGTTAAGGCCGGCGACGAAGTTGGGGGTGCCTTTTGAGGCAGGCAAGAAGGTCGATCCGGAAGTGCCGATAAGATTCTCAGTGCCGACGAATACATTCAAGAACCCGAGAGTGGCATTGGCGAAAGCCCCGACACTGACCCCCAGGCTACCGAAACCAAGGCTCCCGATCAACTCGATCGCCCTCACCGGCTTGTAATTGACACTGCCCCTCAACTCATAGAACGGGCAGAGAGCGTCGTAACGGAAAGTCGCTAGTCCGCCGAATGAAATGTCTGAAAGATAGAGGTACTTCGCTCCAAGACGGACAGTAAGCGGAAGAATGCCCAGCGTCTGGAACTCATCCTCCATGATGAAGTTAGCCGCGTCGCCAAGCAAAGCGCCCATGTCAGAGAACTCATTATCCATAGTTTTCCGCCCCTTATGAGGAGTATAGACTTTTGAATACTCCTTCACCTGAGATGGAGAATGGCCATATAGATTATGGAACCAGAACACGCAGCCGATGTCCGAGATAGAGGCGGAAAGCTGCCAGGAGCTATCGTCATAGAGGACACCGACATCAGCTCCCACACCATATCCATTCATGATTTCCTTCGGCTTACCGACCTTTGTGTGATTCAAATCGAGCAAGCTTACCGAAGGATCATAGTAAGCAGGTTGTGAAGCGATGGCATAACCATCATAGGCAGAGGCGATTACGCCAGATGAGTTCACCGTCCAGTTTTCTCCGGAATGGTTAATCGTGAGCTTGTCCATGTCCACATAGGAGTTGACAAATCCAATCACTCCCTTGAACCTCATTCCAATGGTCAGCTTGCGGCTTGCCTTCCAGGACGATGTGATGCCGATCTCAAAGAAGGAAGTGGAACGCATATTCAAGCCCGACAAGTCGAAAGAGCCATCCGTGGTGGCGCCATCCTTAAGGAAACGAGCGAGATCATAAGGAAGCTTGCCACTGGTGTAGTTCCGGAAATTGACATCCACGATATTATAAAGCCCTCCCGACCTGAATCCAATGGCCGCGAGATTGGTGTAAGACTCGGAACTGAACTTGTTGATGCCCTTTTTGAAGTGGTCGAGAAACTCAGAGGAAGTCACACTGCTATTCATGAATGTCACCTTCTCACCACCATTCTTGTAAAACAAGTTGTTGAGGGCGAAATTTCCCTTGTACATGCCTGAAGACACTCCGATGAAAGGCAGTCCCACGAAACCATGATCGGAATGGAAGGCCGGATTGAGTCTGTACGAATAGACGAAATCATCAGACAGATAAGCCGTCTGCAGAGTCTGGGCACCGGCTGCCACGAAAGAGAGAAGACCTATAATGGGAAGTATTAACCTTTTCATATCCAACTGTTTACAAGCGATCAGAATCCTTTTGCTATATTGGCAGCTATTCCCTCGACAAGGCGGCCCCGAGCCTCCACGCTCGCCCAAGCGGTGTGGGGCGTGAGGCTTAGCCTCTCAGGGTGGGAGGTGTGCAACAGAGGATGATCCTCAGGCAACGGCTCAGTCACGAACACGTCCAGTCCGGCCCCGCCTATCACTCCTTCATCAATCACCTTCGCCAAAGCGGCCTCCTCGACTATTCCTCCACGGCCCATATTGACAATGAAAGCCGTCGGCTTCATGAGTCTCAATTCTTTCTCCCCCACCAATCCGGCTGTACGGGCATTGTAAGGAGCATGTACAGAAATCACATCAGACCGGCTCATCAGTTCCTCCAGAGGTACGGAAGGATAGTCCGTACAATGGTTAGTTCCTGAAGTGGAGAAATAGATGACATTCATCCCAAAAGCCACACCGACCTTGGCCACCTTCGAGCCGATGGTACCCATCCCTATGATGCCCAGCGTCTTACCGGTTATCTCAAAAAATGGTTTAGAGACATCCGTGAATATATTCCCGCGGGAATATGCCCCACTCTTGACCGTGTTGTCGAAATAGGGGCCATTTCCCATCAAGGTGAGGATGTGCATGAAAGTCTCCTGGACAACCGAATCGGTCGAGTAGCCAGCCACATTTCGAACTGGAATTCCACGCTCAGCACAAGCCTCCACATCGATGTTGTTCACTCCAGTCGCGGCCTCACAGACAAGCCTTAGGGCAGGTGCGGCAGCAAGTAACTCCTTGGTAACCTTGACCTTATTGACAATCAGGACTTCGCAGTCAGCCACCCTGTCAAGGGCCTCTTCAGCAGTGGAGGTAGGCCAGCAGACCAGCTCGCCTAATTTCGCTATCGGCTCCAAGGATGTGTCCCCAAGCGTCGCCGCATCCAGAAAGACAATTCTCATGACAAAAACAATTGTGCGCGGGATGAGAGTCGAACTCACACGTCGCAATTGACACTAGCTCCTGAAACTAGCGCGTCTACCATTTCGCCACCCGCGCTTTTCAAGTGGATTGCAAAGATACGAATTGTTATCGAATTAGCAAATAAAAATAGCGCGGGGCGAGGATTCTCTACTTGTTGTATTTCTTGAAAGTGTTGGTAATGAGAGTCTTCTTGGCAGGGCAGACATTGATGAGCTCGTTCTTCAGGAACCCGGCATTCGTGACGGAAGGTTTTAGTGAAGCGCATATCTGAGCCCTTGTGACTCCCCCTTCCTCAAGGATGGTCAGGATGTTGGGATAGAACCAGTTGGAACAGCCTCTATTAGGGTTCACTCCATAACGCTCCTTATAGACCATGTTCTGGACATGGAAAGCCCACATCTCACTGACCTCGCAGTAGCCAGCGTTCTCACCGTTACCGGTACCGTAGCAATCACCGGTAGTGATGTAGGATGAGAGAATGTAGGACGCGTAGGGATTCCAATAAGAGCTTCGGACAATGGAGAAATGGGAGGCGTGAGCCATCTCATGGGTGACGGTGGAATAAATCTCGTCATACTTGCCGTTCTTGTCCTTAGAACCAATCGTGATGTCCGGAGAAAACATCTGGACGATAATCTTATAAGACTGAAGGAAATTGCTGACCAGCTTGTTGTCCAGTATGGCTCCCTGATGCATCATCAATGCGCTGGAAGCGTTCAACTTATTCAAGATCCAGAATCTGATCTTCTTGGGAGGCATGGTGACATCTGTCGCCGAACATCTTTGGTAATAGTCATAAGCGGCGTTGTTGACCACGCACCTGCGGAAAAGGGTGGCGTCCGACTTGCTGTCGATAGTGACATCAATTCCATCGGGGTCGTCCTTTCCGAGAGTAGAGACCGAGGCCGGAACAAGGATCAGGTTCATCCCGATGGTGAAGCCCATCTTGTTCTGGAAGCAAAGGCTGTACTTCGGTTTCGAAGAAAACTTGGCTGGGAAGGAATAGTTCCCCTGGGCATCAGTGTAGGTGGTCGAGACCTTGACAAATACATTGGCGGTGATCTTCACGCAGGAGACTCCAACGACCTTCCCGAGTTTGTCATCCTTGATCGTGATCTTTCCGGACGGCTTTGACTTTGTCCTCGCTCTTGTGGTCACAGGGAGAAGGTCAGCATTGCCCGTGTCCTCAAAAGAACGGGCCTCCACCGCATCCCAATCCACATCACCTAACCCTCTTGTAGGCGCTGATTCTTTAGGAATGAAGCAGTCCTCCAACTTCTCGCACTTGATGTCAGAAGGGAAATCAAACCCTACCGGGACAACCGCGTATTGCCAGGTGATCTCATCCTCAGGAATGGAAGGGTCGTGGTAATAGTCACCGTCCTCAAGAATCTCACAATCAAGGGGATGATCGAAAAGAACCAATCCCAGATCCTCAAGACGAGAGAAATCCTCGGCGGTCTTGGGAAGGAAACGAACGTAGAGGTCAGTCACCGGGATCCGGGCATCGGACCGCGTGGGATAGAGCGCCGAAAGTGCCGCCTCCATGTTTGAACAGGAATAAGGATTCTTAAGTTTTTCCCCAATCTCGATCCTCCCATGAGAGACAACCTCGGTTTTGTCATTAGAGTCCTGAGGGTCCAAAGCGAGCCGGGACCCTCCCTCGGTGCCGCAAGACGCGAGCAACAACGCCGGCAGCAATAATTTGATGAAGTTTTTCATGATAAAACTATAGTTTGGTTACGATTGCAAAGGTACGGTGGACTATCCGTTGGATGAAGTACTCAACGGATAAAAAACGCGAATCGCCTTCTGAACCATGTCAGAAGGCGATTCGCAGTAGTAAAATCAGGCAAAAACGCCTGAAAAAACCGAAAAAAATCAGAAATATGAGACTGTCTTTTGCTCGATAGCGGACATCAGGGAATTGGCGAGGCGGCTCACTCCGAAACGGAACAAGTTCTTATTCAGCCACTCCTGTCCAAGGATGGTCTTCACGATAGAATAATAGCAGACAGCGTCCTTCGCTGTGGAGATACCTCCAGCCGCCTTGAAGCCCACTTTCCTGCCGGTCTTCTCATAAAAAGCCTTGATGCACTCGCACATGACATAGGCGGCCATCGGGGTGGCGTTGACACTAACCTTGCCCGTGGAAGTCTTGATGAAATCAGCGCCTTCTTCCATCGCAAGGAAAGATGCGTCAGCTATCTTCTGGGGCGTGACAAGCAGTCCTGTCTCCAAGATGACCTTCAGCACAACTTTCTTCCCAAGTTTGGCCGCGGTCTGGTCAATAGCCTCCCTCATTGCCCTGATCTCCTTCCGGGCGGAGACAAAATCACCAGTCATGAAAGAATTGAGCGCCAGGACGATGTCTATCTCGTCAGCACCAGCTTCAACAGCCATCTCACACTCCTTGACCTTGACCTCAAGAAAACTCTGGGAGGTCGGGAAACAACCTGACACCGCGGTCACATGGACATTCCCGTCAGTCAAGGTGTCCCTCACGACTGAGGCGAAATTGGAAAACACGCAAACAGAGGCCGGCAGAGGGTACTCGGGATAGTCAACCTTGAAAGAATTGACCTTACCGACAAGCTTTTCCACCGAAACGGGGGTGTCTTCTGTGCGAAGGGTAGTGAGGTCCATGATGGACATACAGTCCTTAAGGACTTCGTTTGTGGTGACGTTGTCGATATTGGCGGCGACAGCGTCGAGTCTTTTCGCGATCTTCTCCTCATCGGGAGTGTAACCGTACTTTACGAACAATGATTCCATATTTCTGAATATTTTGACTATCAAACAATTAACCCCGCACTTGCACCTTTATGCCTTTCTCCACGAGGGGGCGTGTCAGGGCTTCCATCTCCTCCAAAGAGAACTTCTCAAGACCCTCTTCCGGGGCCTCTCGGTCCAAAGTATAGACCATGACCTCCCTCGGCCTTAGATCAAGGACAATATTCATCCAACCGGCAAGAACTTCAGGAGAGGAGGAATCGAAGCCCTCCGCTCGAAGGAACATGGTCTGAAGGATGAAATCGCCGTTGAACTTTCTCAGGGACTCGACGACATCCGCGACATGGTAATCTCCTTGCGGCTGGTTGATCCGCCTGACAAGCTCATCAGTGGGAGCATCCAGTTTCAGGATCGGGTTATCAACTTTCTTTAGAGCCTCGAAAACCTCAGGCTTTCCCACCTTGGTGGCGTTGGAGAGAACCGACACGACAGCTGACGGGAAATACTTGTCCCTCAATTCAATAGTGATGTCGATTATCTCAGGGAAATCAGGGTTGAGGGTCGGCTCCCCATCGCCGGAAAATGTGATGGAGTCTATTCCCACGCCTTCACGGACACATTCCTGAAGCTTAGCATCCAAGGCCTCCTTGAGCCTGGAAGCATTAGGCATGGACTTGTCCCCGCGTCCGTCTTTATTCCATCCGCACTCACAATAGATGCAATCGAAATTACATATCTTGCCCTTCTCGGGGAGCAGGTTGATCCCCAAAGATGAGCCCAATCTCCTGGAGTGGATGGGACCGAAGACTATTTCTTCCCGCATCATACCCTAAGCAAGTCTATATGAAGAGCTTCCGGCCGTAAGACGGCCTTCCGCATCAAGGTTGTCAATAAACACTATCCCCGGTCTCTTACCGACCTCGATGGAACCAAGAACTTTCTCTTTCCCAAGGAAAGACGCCCCGTTAAGGCATGCCCATGAGAGCATCTCGCCCAATCCCAAATCCTCAAAATGAGATTGCAGGCAATAGAGTTCACGGACCATGTCGAGGTCGTCGTTACTAGACAGAGAGTCTGTTCCGACAGTGAGCTTCAACCCGCTGCTACGAAGAAGCTCAACCGGAGGCAACTCGTTGTGAATAAACAGGTTCGAACACGGACACAAAGCCACATAAGGATGCCTCATGACCTTTTTGACAGCATCTATTCCCTCTTGGTCCATACACACTTCATGGACCAGAAGGATGTGCTCATCAAATGGTGCCGGATGGGCCTTTTGGAGCCTGTCGATAAAATAAAGGAGTGAGGACTTCCCCGTAACGGGAGGCACGCTCATTCCAGCGGCCTTCCGGTTATCCCACATCGCTCCGCGTCCGTACTTGAGCATCTCCTCTTCCTCGGCAGTCTCCTCAGAATGAAAAGACAGAAAGCCCGACTTGAGTCCTTCCGCCGAGGCGGCGGTGACAAGCTCGGGACTCATTGTGTAGCAGGCGTGAGGTGTCGGGGCGGCATCCAGGCCGAAACTGTCGGCTTTACGCTTGAGTTTCAACACATTCCCAATCACCGCATCACAATCCCCAGGCTCTGTCCCGAACACCTCCAAGAAGGTCCTGGTGTACATCGGGGACTCACGCTTTACAGCGAAAGAATCATCACAGTTGCTTATATCAGCCATGGCCGACACTCCCCTTTCCCACATGACGTCCATCCAATAGCGGATGTCTCCAATCTTCTCATCAAGAGGCTTCGTGTCTCGAAGTGCGTTGATCTGGTCGATGAAACCAGCCATCCCGGTACCTTTCCTGAAGAGGCCTTTCATGTACGATAGCTCCACATGGCAATGAGAATTGACAAAGCCGGGAACCAGAGCTCCCTCAAGATAGATCTCCTCTTCTGAAGGGTCAGCGCACTCCCCAACGGCCGTAACGAAGCCCTTCTGGTCATATTCCACAAAACCTCCGCGGATGGGCTCGGAACGGTCAAGAGTATAAATATATTCAGCGGCTAGTCTCGCCATGGGATGGGTTTTTGTTCAATTTTAGGGGCTTTCAGAACAATCTCGGATGTGTCTTTAATGACCAATTCAGGGCCATGGAACACAGTGTCTTCCACGACAGGAACAGGGAAATACACACCCTTGCTGTTCTTCTGGATGTCGATCTTGTCTGTCATGGAGTTGACATAGAACAAGTCACCGTAGTATTTGAGATCGTCAGGCCTGAAAGCTTTCATCGCATTGGCTATCGAATCGGCCTTGTGACGGATCTTCTCTTTCTGGGCGATATCCCTGTTAATAGCGGCGGTTTCTTGTTCCAGTCCTTTCACCACTCGTCCGATCATCTCCGCATAACGCTTAGGATCAGCGAGATAGTGCTCCACACTCGCGCGGTAATCCTCGACAGTGTAGCCATATTGCTCGAATATGGGTTCATAGAACCAAGTCGTGTCGACTATCGCCTTCTTGTCAAGATTGTCCGCTAGCCATTGGTCCGCGACGAACATGTCGCGGTAGATTCTCTCCATCTGGCGCTTCGGGATCACCTTCGGGCCTTTTGAGCATGAGAGGGTCGCCACCATGATGACGACCACGGCGAACAACAGACTCTTAAGACCTTTTCCAGACATCGCGAATTATCTCAAAGTGGCTCCGTACTCACCGGTGAATGTGGACAGGAGCCTGTCCATAATCCTCTCCACATCGCTGTCAGTCAATGTCTTCTCCAGATCCTGGAGGACAAAGCCGAGGGCATACTGCTTCTTGCCGGCAGGGATCTTGTCGCCACGGTAAACATCGAACAGGGTGACACTCTTGAGGAGTTTCTTGGCGGCCTTGAACGAGCTTCTGTAGAGGTCGGCGAAGCATACACTCTCATCCAGAAGCAGGGCGAGATCCCTTCTGACCTCAGGGAACTTGGGCAGTTCCTTGAAAGCGACCTTGTCACGCTTGACAAGCTTGAAAAGGGTGTTCCAGTTGATCTCAGCGGCGAATGCGGGCTGTTTGACATCAAACTTCCTGGCAAGGGAAGGAAGCACAGTCCCCACGACAGCCAGAGGCTGATGAGAACCAGGCAGAGAGTAGCACACTCCTTCACTGAATATGTCGGAGGGTGCCGGGGTGGCCTCCATCTGATAGATGTCAGCTCCGAAACGCTTCAGAAGAAGATCCACATAACCCTTAAGCTCGAAGAAACTGCTCTTTCCGGGCTGCGCGTTCCAAGACTTCTCCGGTGTACCGGTGATGAACATAGAGAAAGCCTGATGTTCCTCGTAAGAAGCGAGAGTCTTGCCATCTCCCTGAGGATCACGGCTGTAAACCGAGCCATATTCGAAGAGCTTCATTGAGGATATCTGGCGGTTGATGTTGTAAGCCATCACCTCGAGGCCGTTGAATATCAGGGTCTGCCTCATGACATTGAGGTCTGAGCTCAAAGGATTGACAATCGTGGCGCACCTCTCTTCCGGATAGGTCGTGAGTCCCTTGTAATAGGCTGCCTTGGTCAGAGAGTTGTTCATCATCTCCACGAAACCATTGGCAGCGAGGAAGTTGGATATTCCATTACGGATGGCCTCCGGCTCCGGAGAAGGAGTGGCGTTGACAGACATCTTCATATGGCGGGGAAGGTCGATGTTGTTGTAGCCATAGACCCTGAGGATCTCCTCGACCACATCACACTCCCTTTCTATGTCAACCATGTAAGACGGTGCGGCGACAACAGAGCCTCCCGGCCTCTTCTCGAGGAACTCGTACGCAAGGTAAGTGAGAATCTTCTCTATCGTGTCATGACCGATCTTCTTGCCGATGAAATTCTCGATCCGGTCATAATCAAGCTCGATGACCTTCTTGCCAATCTTCTCTGGATAGAACTCTTGCATGCTTCCAACTATCTCACCACCAGCGAGTTCCTTAATAAGCAAAGCGGCTCTCTTGCAGGCATATTCACCTATGGCCGGATCGCATCCCCTCTCAAAACGGAAGGAGGCGTCGGTCTGGAGAGTGTGCCTCTTGGAGGTCTTGCGGATTGAACCGGGATCGAAGTATGCGCTCTCGATGAACACGTTCGTGGTCGATTCGGTGACACCGGAATCAATGCCGCCGAACACACCGGCGATACACATCGGGCCGTTCTCGTCAGCAATGACGATGTCCTCGGCCGAGAGCTTGCGCTCCATCTCGTCTAGGGTGACGATTTTCTCACCCTCAGCGGCCCTTCTGACAATGACCTTACCACCGGCGATCTTGTCGGCATCGAAGGTGTGGAGAGGCTGTCCAAGCTCCCAAAGGATAAAGTTGGACACATCAACCACATTGTCGATAGGCCTGAGCCCGATGGCGAGAAGCTTCTTGCGCAACCACTCCGGAGATGGTCCGACCTTCACGCCTTTCACGGTGATCGTATCCCAGGAACAGGAAGGACCCTCTCATCATCGAGGATTTCGTT
>OMQO01000012.1 GCA_900313275.1 uncultured Bacteroidales bacterium | reverse complement strand
TGGCTGCTAGGTCTCATCGGAGCGGGCGGATCTTTCTGGTCACAGTGGTATGGCCAGATCATCAGCGCCGTGATCGGTGCAGTGGTTCTCTTGTGGGTCTGGAACATTATCAAGAAAGCCCTTAAGAAGTAGAAAGAAGGAGGCGTGCCAAGCGGCACGCCTCCCTTTTTTTCATGACTTCTTCTTTTAGACCTCGATAGCGGTCTTGAACTGGGACAGGAAGCGTAGGTCATTCTCGAAGTAGTGGCGAAGGTCATTGACCTGCCACTTGAGCATCGCGATACGCTCCAGGCCCATTCCGAAAGCGAAACCACTATACTTCTTGCTGTCGATGCCCGATGCCTCAAGGACGTTCGGGTCAACCATTCCGCAACCCAGAATCTCGAGCCATCCGGTACCCTTGCATATGTTGCAACCCTTGCCATGGCAAATGTTACAGCTGACATCGACCTCGCTGGAAGGCTCAGTGAACGGGAAATAGGAAGGCCTCATGCGGATTGCTGTGTCGGGGCCGAACATCTCACGGGCGAAAAGCAGGATGGCCTGTTTGAGGTCCGCGAAAGTCACATTCTCGTCGATGTAAAGACCCTCAACCTGATGGAATATGCAGTGGGCGCGGGCTGAGATGGCCTCGTTGCGGAACACTCTACCAGGGCAGATGACCCTGATGGGAAGTTTCATTGTCTCCATCGCCCTGACCTGTACTGAAGAAGTATGGGTCCTGAGGAGAAGCGGGTTGAGGTGTCCGGCTGACACAAAGAAGGTGTCCTGCATGTCCCTCGCCGGGTGGTTCGGAGGGAAGTTGAGGGCTTCGAAAACATGGTAATCGTCCTCAATCTCAGGACCTTCCGCCACATCATAGCCAAACTTCCGGAATATGTCCACAATCTCTTGGCGAACTATGGAGACAGGATGCCTCGATCCCAACGCGAATGGAGTTCCGGGCATGCTCAGATCCTCTTTCGGGCCATCAGAAACAGCCGTAGCGGCGGCGGACTCCTTCAACTCCTCGATCTTAGCGGTAGCGGCCTGCTTCAGCTCGTTGAGCTTCCGTCCGAACTCTCTCTTGAGATCCGGGCTGCAGGTCCTGAAATCTTCGAACAACTTGGTGATCTCACCCTTCTTTCCCAGAAGCCTCACCCTGGCCTCTTCGACTTCCTTCGCGCTTGTGGCCTTCAGTTCGGCCACCTGAGCGAGCAAATTCTCAATCGCTTCTTTCATTATATTATTGAATATTAATTACTTCAATGTGGCATTAGCTTCGGCGGCCTTTGCTTTACGCTTGTCACGGGCTTTCTTATCCCTGGCGGCTCCACCTTTAAGGTACTTTGCCCACTGATCCTCATTCAGGATTCCATGGAAGGAATTATAGATCTGTTCAGCCCACTTGTCGCTGACTTGAGTGTAAAGGTCCCCGTTGGACACTTTGGCATCCGTGAGGGCATCCAACTCGGCCTGGAGAGCGTGGTAGTCATGGGTCAGGATCGAATCGACATAGAAAGACTGCCAATCCTCAAGTTTGAGGCTGGTCTCGAGTTTTTCCACTTGCTGCAAGATAAACTCGTTCAACTTCTTCTCCTTTTCCTCTGGAGACATCTGCTGCTGTTGTTGCGCCCAAGAGGCTGTTCCGAAGGAAATCAACAGGCACAGAGCCGCGAACAATATTTTTTTCATATCTTTACAAATCATATTACCAAAAGGCAAAAGTAATCAATAATCGAATAATCACAAAATGACAAGGAAAGCAATCTTGGCGGCGACCTTAGCCGCGGCAGCTCTTCTGGTCGGAGGACCTTCGAGCAAAGCCTGTACCAACATCATCGTCACAAGGGGTGCCAGTGCGGACAATTCCAACATTGTGTCTTATGCGGCAGACTCCCATGTGCTCTACGGGGAGCTTTATTTCCATCCCGCGGCAGTCTGGAAGATTGGTGCCATGCTTGATGTCGTGGACTGGGACTCTTACCGTCCGCTTGGAAGCATCCCTCAGGTCGCGAGGACCTACAAGACCGTTGGAAACATGAATGAGCATCAGCTGATCATAGGCGAAACCACTTGGGGAGGCCGCAGGGAGCTTCGCGATCCTGCAGGAATAATGGACTATGGCTCACTGATTTACATCACCCTTCAGAGGGCGAGGACCGCCAGGGAAGCCATCCAGACCATTATCGACCTTGCCAATGAATATGGCTACGCCTCCTCCGGGGAGTCCTTCTCAATCGCGGATAAGGATGAGGCCTGGATTATGGATCTTGTCGGAAAGGGACCGGACAACAAAGGCATCAACTATGTCGCCATCAGGATTCCCGACGGCTACATATGCTCTCATGCCAATCAGGCCCGTATTCAGACTTTTCCTCAGAACGACCCTGAGAATTGCGTTTTCGCTCCCGGGATGATTGATTTCGCCAGGGCGAAGGGCTGGTTCAGCGGAGAGGATAAGGATTTTGATTTCACGGCCGCTTTCGGTCCGGTCGATTTCGGTGGCGCCAGGGGTTGCGATGCCCGCGCATGGAGCGCTTTCAACATCCTGACTGGTGGAGAGTTCACCTACGAGAAGGATGGTAAGATGGTCACAGAGCCCGCTTCTGCCTACTATGACTATATCACCGGGAAGGATCTTTCCCGCCGCATGCCTCTCTTTGTGAAACCTTCGAAGAAGATCACCGTGAAAAATGTCGCGGACGCCATGAGGGATCATTTTGAGGGAACTCCTCTGGACATGACCACCGACATCGGTGCGGGCGGTAATGCCCTTCCTTACAGGTGGAGGCCGATGGGCTTTTCTAAAGATGGTTGGAACTACACCAACGAGAGGGCGATAGCCACCCAGCAGACCGGGTTCTGGTTCGTCGCCCAGGCCAGGCACGACCTTCCCGATGTGATCGGCGGGATCATCTGGTTCGGCACTGACGATGCCGCGACTTCCTACATCACCCCGATCTATTCCAACACCAATGAGGTGCCGGAATGCTTCAGGGAGGGCAACGGAAACATGCTGGAGTATTCCAAGACCTCTTCTTTCTGGATCAACAACCGCATCGCAAATGATTGTTACAAAGCCTATAACATGATGGCTCCGACTGTCCGCGCGGCTATCGACAAGTTCGAGAATGACCAGATGTTCTCAAAGGTCGCCGAGATGGACGCCAAGGCTCTCGCGGCCTACAACGCGATTCTCCCGAAAGCCGAGAAGAAGGGTGTTGATTCGAAGGACTGGTTCGCACCTGTCAAGAAGATGCTGACGGAATATTCAGTCTCGACCGCCCAAAAGCAGTTTGAGGATTGGGTGGCCCTTGAGGAGATGATCACCGTCAAGTTTATCGACGGCAATGTGAAGGCCCAGAATGAGGACGGATCTTTCAAACACTCCAAGTACAACGAAGGAACACCTGCCGGAATAACCAACCCCGGCTACACTGACAAGTGGAAAGAGGCCGTCATCAAGGATCATGGTGACGTTATCCGTGTCAGGTGATGAGGCGGTTCGGGAATATTCTGGCCGCTGCCGCTATTTTGTTATCGACGGCAGCTTCCGCTGATGAGGGATTCTGGCTGGTTCAGGACATAAAAGCTCCCTTGGAGAATAACATGAAGGCTAAGGGCTTGAGACTCAAGCCTAAAGAGATTTATAATGTAGATGCTCCGGGTTCCGGGCTGGCAGATGCCGTGGTGTCTTTCGGGTTTAAATATTCCGGAAGCATAGTCTCTGACTGGGGCCTCGTTTTGACTTGCGCCGATCCGGCCATCGCCTACATGGATAAGCTCGGTGATGTTGGCAAGCAGCTTCTTAAGGATGGTTTTCATGCGGTCGCTGATGCGAATGAAATCCGTGTTGAGGGAGAAAAAGTCTATGCTCTCAAGCGGGTTTTCGATGTGACCGAGGCCGTCAATTCCATGAAAAACCATTTGACTGAAGAAGAGGTCGAATCCAGGCTTGTGAAGGCCTATGAAGAGTCCACGACCATGACTTGCCGCATGACGTCAGAGTGGGCCGGGGCGAAGTATTACATTTCGGCGTACAAGGTCTATGATGATGTGCGCCTTGTGGTGATGCCTCCTCTTTCCATGACTCGCCTTGGGGGTGAGAGCGGAAAATGGGCTTGGCCTGCCCACCGGTGCGATTTTGCCCTGTTCAGGATTTACGATAACGGGAAACCAGTGTACGGTGCGAAGACCCTGGATGTTTGTCTGGACGGCTATTCAAAGGGTAGTTTCACCATGACAATGGGCTTTCCTCGGGCTACGGATAGGTTCCTGCCTTCTGTGGGAATGCGCTTCCGGGAAGATGTCGCCTTGCCTTTGAGCAATTCCCTCAAGGGGGCGAGATTGGAGATAATGAAGAGCTTGATGGCTGATTATCCGTCACTTAAGCCTCTATATTCCGCCAGGGCGGCTTCTCTTGAGGAGTCCCTTGGTTTAGGTAAGGGAATCAAGCGCTTTTACGGGCAGTATAAGATGGCTCCCGCAAGGGAGGCCGCTGAGCAATGGATGGCAGACAGTTTCCTTCAGGATCTGGATAAGACACTGAAGGCAACCAGCCGTGTAGAGTCCGATAAGATCTTGTGGGATGAAACTCTTCTGAACGGCACTTTCGCCGCCTCATATCTTCGCCGCGCCGCCTCAGCGGGGAGTCTCGAGAGGATGAAGGAGATCCTGCTCGAGGGAGTCAAGCAGACCGATCCGAAGGTGGAGAAAGAGCTTCTGGAATATGCCTTGAGCGAGTTTTTCACCAATATGGACGACTACTACCTAGGCGCTTTCCAGGCCAAGATCCAGGACCGTTTCGGTTATGACTACGAGGCTGCGGCGGAGTACCTTTGGAACCGGAGCCTGCTGTCTTCCGAAGATAAGATCCAGCTGATGGACGAGTCTTCCCTGAAAGAAGATTATCTCTGGAAGTTTTTGAGTGACAGTCCTTTGGAGTTATTTGACGGAAGAGGGGAGCATAGAAGCCTTATGGGCCGGTACACCTCCTTGTCGGGGGAATATGTAAGGAAAATCCATGACGATGGGCTCCGCAGGGGAGTCGCTGTCTATCCTGATGCCAATTCTTCCCTAAGGTTCACTTATGGCACCATAACCCCTGTCGCTGAAGCTGACCAGTCCAGTGCCGGTTGGTACACGACTCCAGCTGAATATCTTGGTCTGCTGGATCCCACAGATCCTGCCAGGGACCTTGAACCGCGTCTTAAAGGATTGCTGATGAAGGATTTCTGGGGCAGATGGGGATTTAAGGTCGGAGACAAGAAACACAGGATGATTGTGGATTTCATCACCGACAATGATTTCGTGGACGGTTGTCAGGGTTCTCCTGTGCTTGACAACCAAGGCTATCTCATTGGTGTTGTCTCTGGCGGTACGCCCGAGACCAAGGCAGGAAGCGCGTTCTATCTTGACTCTCATAGCAGGACTGTCTGCACAGACATCCATCTTGTGCTCTGGTACTTGGAGAAGGGACTGGGTCTCAAGAGGATAGCCAAAGAATTTGACATTATTTAGCGAGCCATGCGAAAAGTGATAGGAATAGGGGAGACTGTCTATGACATAGTCTTCAAAGGAGGCCAGCCGACCGCTGCTGTGCCAGGAGGTTCCACGTTTAACTCGATGATCTCAATCGGCCGTTGTGGGATCCATACTGATTTCCTCTCTGAGATCGGTTCCGACAAGGTCGGGGAAATCATCCGCGAGTTTATGGAGAATAACGGGGTGAACCCTTTTTATGTCAATGTGTTACCAACAAAGACTCCTCTTTCCCTTGCTTTCCTTGACGAAAACAATGATGCTTCTTACACTTTTTACAGGGATCCTGCTGTCGATAGGCCTGCTTTCGTCTATCCGGAAATAAATCCGGGCGACATAGTCCTGTTCGGCTCATTCTATGTCCTCAATCCGGCTTGCCGTCCTCAGGTCAAGGATTTCCTTGAATATGCCCATAATCGCGGGGCTATCTTATATTACGATGTCAATTTCCGTCCTTCGCATATGAAGGACCTGGGGGACATCGGCAATGCCATTTGGGAAAATTTCGCTTTGGCCGATGTGGTGAGGGGAAGCCATGAGGATTTCCGCACGCTGTTCGGGATAGAGGATGCTGAGACGGTATTCCAGGAGAAGATTTCCGCCTATTGCGGCAATTTCATCTGCACCTTCGGGGCTGGTCCGTTGAAAGTGCTGGATCTCAATGGTTTCCGTGGAGATTATCCCGTTGCCCCAATCGAGACGGTCAGCACAATCGGGGCTGGGGATAATTTCAATGCTGGTTTCGCCTATGGTCTTGTCAAGGATGGAATCACTCGTGAGATGCTCATGGAAGGCCTTTCCGCTGAGGTATGGGCTGACCTTGTCGCTTGCGCCCACAGTTTCTCGGCCTGCTGCTGCCAGTCCTCTTTCAACTACGTGACCCCCGAATTCGCCGCCGCCCACCGGCTCTGACTTTTCGAAGAAACGGTACTTTGTTTTGACTTGTTTTGGTAATTGATACTATTTTTAGTATTATTGCCAAAACTTTAATCTAAATGAGTACGAAAGAAAAACTTCTAGGGCGTTTCAGAAGTCTTCCCACAGACTTCACTTTTGATGAGCTTGTAAGATTATTCTCGTATTATGGATTTGTGTTATCTAATAAAGGGGGCACTTCTGGAAGTCGCGTTGCGTTTGTTAAGGGAGACGAAATATTCACGATGCACAAGCCTCATCCCGGTAATGTTGTCAAGAGAGGGGTGTTAAAAGGTGTATGTGATTATCTTAATACAAAAGAAATAGCTAAATAATTGATTTTTTGTGATATGGGACTTCTGCGATATAAGGGTTATACAGGGAAAATAGATTATTCCGAAGAAGAGAAGACATTCTTTGGAAAGGTGCTTGGTTTAAGAAGGGATGGAATCATCTTCGAAGGAGATTCTGTTTTTGAGATACAAAAAGACTTTGAGGATGCGATTGATCATTATCTCAAACACTGCAAAGAGTCAGGGTTTGAACCGGAAAAGCCATATAACGGTAAATTTGTTCTCCGGATGTCCCCTGAACTCCATGGAAAAGCGGCTGAGATCGCGGAATCCCTTGGTAAAAGCATGAATGAATTTATCAACGATGCCGTTCGCTCAGCCGTTGCTAACGCCGGATAACTATCCCTTCGCTATTTGTCTCGTAGGACGATGCTGCCGGCGGCGGCATCAACCTGGATGACGGAGTCTTTGTGGACTTTTCCGGCCAGGATCTCCTTGGCGAGTTGGTTGACCAACTCCCTCTGCATCAATCGTTTGATTGGCCTTGCGCCGTAGGCCGGATCGTAACCGCCCTCGACCATCCAATCCTCAAACTCTTTGCTGAACTCGATAGTGACCCCCTCCTCGGACAGCTTGTCCTGAAGCTGACGCATCTGGATGTGGAGAATGTCACGTATGTCGTTCCTGGTCAGAGGATCAAACATTATGATTTCGTCAATCCTGTTGAGGAACTCCGGACGGACGGTCATCTTCAGAACGTCCATGACCTTGCCCTTACACTCCTCAAGCATCTCACGGCGCGTGGCGATGGCTCTCATCTCCTCGGTCGGATCCACTCCCGGGAGGCCTATTTGAGGCAGCCTCTCCATGTAGGAGGCGATGATGTCCGAACCGGCGTTGGAGGTCATGATCAGGATGGTGTTCTTGAAGTCCACTGTGCGGCCCTTGTTGTCGGTCAGACGACCGTCGTCCAGCACCTGCAGAAGCACGTTGAACACATCCGGATGAGCCTTCTCAATCTCGTCCAACAGGATCACTGAATATGGTTTCCTGCGGACCGCCTCGGTCAGTTGTCCTCCCTCATCGTAGCCGACGTATCCCGGAGGCGCTCCGACCAGACGGCTGACGGTGTGGCGCTCCTGATATTCACTCATGTCGATCCTGGTGATCATGTTCTCGTCATTGAACAGGAATTCCGCCAAGGCTTTGGCCAGTTCGGTCTTTCCGACTCCGGTGGTTCCCATAAAAAGGAAGGAACCGATAGGCCTTTTCTCATTGGAAAGTCCTGCTCTTGAACGCCTTACGGCATCGGCAACCGCTTGGATAGCTTGATCCTGCCCGACAACTCTCTTGTGGAGTTCGGTCTCGATCCGGAGCAGTTTTTCCTTCTCGCTCTCGAGCATTTTCTGCACGGGGATGCCAGTCCATTTGGCGACTACCTCGGCTATGTCCTGAGGCGTGACCGCTTCGGTAACAATCGGATCTTTGATGGCGGCCTGTTTCGCGGATAGCTCGTCGATGGTTTTCTGAATCTCAGCCATCTTGCCGTAGCGAAGCTCCGCGACCTTGCCGTAGTCTCCGGCTCTCTCCGCAGCGGCCGCCTGGATCTTAAAGTCCTCCATCTTTTGTCGAGCTTCCTGAAGGCCTGAAAGGATGTCCTTCTCGTCGTTCCACCTCTTCATCAGGGCGTCACGAGCTGCGAGCTTGTCGGAAAGCTCCTTGTCGATTTTCTCTGATTTCAAGGAAGTCCCCTCGCGTTTGACGGCCTCTTTCTCGATCTCCAGTTGGCGGATGTCGCTGTTCAGCTCAGCCAGAGGCTCAGGTACGGAGTTCATCTCAAGACGCAGCTTTGACGCTGCCTCATCCACGAGGTCAATGGCCTTGTCGGGAAGAAAACGGTTGGTGATGTACCTATGTGAAAGATTGACCGCGGCGATCAGAGCGTCATCTTCGATCTTGACCCTGTGGTGGTTCTCGTATTTCTCTTTCAGACCCCTCATGATCGCGATTGACTCGGCGGTTGAGGGCTCATCGACCATGACCATCTGGAAACGCCTCTCGAGGGCCTTGTCGGTCTCGAAATATTTCTGATACTCATCCAAGGTGGTGGAGCCTATGGTCCTCAGTTCGCCTCGCGCCAGGGCCGGTTTGAGAATATTCGACGCGTCCATGGCTCCTGAGGTCCTTCCGGCGCCGACAAGGGTGTGGATCTCGTCGATGAAGAGGATGATCTCTCCAGCACTGTCAACCACTTCCTTGACAACTCCTTTGAGCCTTTCCTCGAACTCGCCTTGGTACTTCGCTCCCGCGATCAGGGCTCCCATGTCCAGGGAATATACCTTCTTGCTCTTAAGGTTTTCGGGGACATCTCCGTCGATTATCTTTTGGGCGATTCCCTCTGAGATGGCGGTCTTGCCGACTCCAGGTTCACCCACGAGTATAGGGTTGTTCTTGGTCCTCCTGCTCAAGATCTGGAGAACCCGTCGTATCTCGTCGTCCCTGCCGATGACAGGGTCGAGTTTACCTTGCGAAGCTTGCTCGTTCAGGTTGATGGCAAACTTCGGAAGGAACTGTAAATTGTTGTTATTGTTTCTGTTGTCCATAATATATATCCTAAAAAAATGTCCGGCCAAATGGCCAGACATTAAAAGGTCAAAATATGTTCCAACAGATCGAGACTGACAATCTGTCAGTGGTTCGACAGGCTCACCAACCGGGCAATATGGCTCACCAACCGGATTAGTTGGCAGGCTCTTCAGCGGGAACCTCAGTTGAAGGGGCGGCCTGCTGGACGGGGGCTGAAGGGAACTCGGGCTGCTCCTCGACATTCTCGATGAGATTATCAACATCGACACCGGAGACATGGTTGCGGACGGTGAAGGAAGTGACGATGGAGACGACGAGGATGAAAGTCACAAGGCCCCAAGAGACCTTCTCGAGGATGTCGGCGGTCTGCCTGACACCGAGAGTCTGATTGGCTGACGTGAAGTTGCTGGCCATACCCTCGCCCTTTCCGTTCTGAAGGAGGACGACGGCGATGAGCAAGATCGCGGCGATGACAATCAGGATTGTAAGGATTGTGAATAAGGTGCTCATATTCTTTATTTTTTGATTTCTTTGTCCAATTTTTCAATAAGGGATGCAAAGTAAGCGAATTTTTCCGGATATCGCAACATTAAGCGGGAATAAATCTTTTTAGCCTCTGTACGGTAGCCCTGCTCCGCATAGATCCAAGCGAGCGTCTCAGTGCAGAATCCAAGCTCAGGATCCTCCCATTTCTTGCCATCCGTCTCTTCGCTTTTCGTGGCTTTGAACTTTGAGAAATAGCCGTCCTCCTCAATTGTGACATCCTTGTACTCGTCTTGGGAGAAGAAGTCTCCTCCGGCCACACTGACTGTCCTGCGATACGGCTTCGGCACTTTGCCTTCTGCTGCGGGCTCCGGCGGAACAAGCTCCGGCGAGCCTTTACCCGGATAGGGCGCGGAGCGTAGCGAGCCGGAACTTGTACCCGCTGGAGCGATAAAGCGCTTCAGGAGGGTCTTGACGTCTTTGTCGGAATAGTCATTTTTGATGGAGGAGCGGACGATGTCGGATATGATGGACCTGGAAGCGATGTACATGGCGGCATCGGCATATTGCTCCTTACCCCATTCGCTGCCTCCCATCTTGGACATCCTCTCGCAGAGCTCTATCCTCGCCGCGCCGAACCACGGGTAAGCGTGGATGACCCCGTTGAGCTCATCCATTGTGAGTGACTTGAGATTCCTGACTTCTTCCATGACCTACCACTGCGCCACGCTGGCGTTGAACATGTCCTCTATCAATTTTTGTACAATCTCCTCACACAGAGTACCTTCCACAGCGTCAAGGGAATTGTTCGAATCGTAGTCTGAATAGGCGGAGAAACTCTTTTCGAAATCTTCCTCGGGATATTTCCGGTTTGTGAATTTCAGGCTTGCGGTCACTGTCAGCCGGTTCATCGCCGCCACCTCATCGGCGGTCACGGCAGCCGCCCTGACTTCATAGCCGGTGACGGCTCCGGACAGTTCCAGATCTCCGTCCATCTCAACTTGCTCGAGCTTGGTGAGCTTGCGGAACTTGTCCTTCATCGCCTCGGTGAGGTCGTTGCTGAGGGTCGGGTTGACCTTCAGGGCTTTATATTCGAAATAGTTGATAGTCACCGTTTTGACATCAGGCTGGATGGATGTTCCGGAGAACGAGTACTTGACTATCGAGCATCCGCCCAGAAGGAGGGCGGCGACCAAGGTCGACAATATCGCTATTCTTCTCATATTCAGTCCAGATTGTATTTTTTAAGGTAGCGGTACAGGGTCCTTTCAGCGATGCCAACCTCCTTGGCGGCTTTAGTACGGTTGCCATCGTGCTTCTTGAGAGCCTTGATTATGCTGTTCTTTTTGAAGTCCTGGATAGACAGGCCCTTTTGGTCTTCCTCCGGCTCATCTGGCACTTCCGGCTTGATGTCCACGACTTTACGGATCTCGTTGCCGAGATTGGGACCGTTGGGATCCTGGTCATCCGGTTCCTCGGTGTGGGGAGGGAGGACAGTCAGATCGTTGACTTTTGCCTTCAGGGCCTCCACATCCCTCTTAAGATCCAATATGGCTTTGATGAGCATTTCCTTGTCCGACCCCGACATCGAGCCGCCATTGTTCTCGGTGGAGACGGCCGGCAGGAGGTTGACCTCCTCTTTGGGCATATATTGGGACAAAGTAGCGGCATTCACCTCGCATCTTCCTGAGACAGGAGTAAGTCTCTCAGACTCAAGGGCTGTGACGGTTTCGGCCACATTCTTCAACTGGCGGATATTGCCTGGCCAGCGGTAGTTGATCAGAAGGTCTATGGCATCATTGGTGAGGTTCACCTTGCCCATTCCGTATTTCTCCGAGAAATCGGAAGAGAACTTCCTGAAAAAGAGATAGATGTCCTCTTTCCGCTCCCTAAGGGCAGGCATCCTTATCTCGATAGTGTTGAGACGGTAGTACAAGTCAGCCCTGAACTTCCCCTGGCCCACGGCATGTAGAAGGTCGGTGTTGGTGGCGGCGATGACCCTCACATCGGTCTTTTCCACCTTCGCGGATCCAACTTTAATGAATTCGCCGCTCTGGAGCACTCTCAGTAGTTTGGCTTGTGAGGGGAGCGGGAGCTCGGCGATCTCGTCCAGGAACAAGGTACCTCCGTTGGCCTCCTGGAAATAACCTTTACGGGTCTCGATAGCCCCGGTGAAAGCGCCTTTCTCGTGGCCGAAAAGCTCTGAGTCTATAGTTCCTTCCGGAATGGCTCCACAGTTGACAGCGAAGTACTTGCCTGTCTTCCTGCTGCTGTTCTGATGGATTATTTTAGGAATATTCTCTTTGCCCACGCCGCTCTCTCCCGTCACTAGGACGGTCAGATCGGTGGGGGCTATGGTGATGGCTGTTTCCAAGGCACGGTTAAGCGCGGCGTCATTGCCGATGATGTCGTACTTGTTTTTCAACCTCTGCAAATCTTGTGAATCCATATAAAAATGTACTCTAATTGGAATCAGTTTGGCAAAGTTACGAAAATAATAGTTATATTTGCCTACTGATGTAGAAGGCATAAAATCGAAAGTCCAATTTAACTTAATAATTATATTCAAAAAACATGAAGAAAGCATTCAAGATTCTTGCAGCGGCAGCTATCGTTCTGTCCGCAGTAGCTTGCTCTTCAGCCAAGAAGATGGCTGAACTGGCTGAAAATGTGATTGTTACCTGCAATCCTGCCGTTCTTGAGGCAGTCGCTGGCAACGTTGATCCCACCGTCTCTGTGACCTATCCGGCCAACTATTTCAACCCGAAGGCCATCCTTGAGGTCACCCCTGTCATCGTCTATGAAGGCGGCGAGAGCAAAATGGCTCCCCTTATGTATCAGGGTGAGAAGGTCAAGGACAACTACAAAGTCGTCCCTAAGGCTGGAAGCACTGTGACGGAGAAGCTTCATTTCCCCTTCGTCGAGGGTATGGAGAAATCCCACCTCGAGCTCCGCGGTGTCGTGAAGTACAAGAAGCACTCAATTCCTCTTCCTACCAAGAAGGTTGCTGACGGTGTCAACACCACCTATCAGCTCGTGAAGGCTGGTGGTCTTGTTCCTCTCAAGGCTGACGGTTACGAGGCTATCCTCAAGCAGACCGCTGAGGGCCAGATCCTCTATAGGATCAATTCCGCCGATGTCCAGAGCAAGCAGCTCAAGGGCGAGTCCATCAAGAACTTCCAGAACGCTCTCGACGAGATCGCCGCTAACGAGAGGAAGACTCTCGTGGGCACCGAGGTCGTCGCTTACGCTTCTCCGGATGGTGGTGAGAAGCTCAACCGCAAGCTCTCCGACAACCGTTCCAAGACCGCTGACAAGGCTTGGGATAAGGTGGTCAAGGGCAAGACTGTCACTGATCCTGAGGTCAGGAGCATCGGTCAGGACTGGGAAGGCTTCCAGGAGCTTGTCCAGAATTCCGACATCCGCGACAAGGATCTCATCCTCCGCGTCCTTTCCATGTACAGCGATCCTGCCGTTCGTGAGAGCGAGATCAAGAACATGTCTTCTGTCTATTCAGAGCTCAAGAACGACATTCTCCCTGAGCTCCGTCGCGCCCGCTTCATCGCCAATGTCGAGTTCAAGAACTACACTCCTGACGAGCTTCTTGAGATGATCAACAACAACAGCGAGGTTCTTGATGAGCCCGCTCTCCTGAAGGCCGCCACTCTCGTGAAGGATCTTGACAGCAAGGTGAAGCTCTACAACAAGGCTATCAGCAAGTTCGACAGCGACGCCGCCAGGTTCAACCTCGGTACCGCTTATCTGAATGCCGGTGACCTCAAGAACGCCGCCAAGGCTTTCGCAGCCGTCGAGACCAAGGATGCTGACCTCGAGAACGCTCTCGGTGTCCTCGCTCTCCGCAATGGTGATCTTGCCAACGCCGCCAGCTACTTCAAGAAGGCCGGCAACGATGTCGCCAAGACCAACCAGGGTATCATCGACATCTGCTCCGGTAACTACGAGAAGGCTGTTGAGGATCTTAAGGACGCTAAGGGCTGCTGCCACAACACTGTCCTCGCTTACATCCTCACCAACCAGCTTGACAAGGCCAAGGCTGCCGCTCACTGCGGTGATCCTAAGGTCACTTACCTGAAGGCTATCATCGCCGCCCGCCAGGGTAACAAGGATGAGGTCAAGACTCTCCTCGACGAGGTCGCCAAGGCTGACAAGGCTCTTGCTGAGAGGGCTGCCAAGGATGTCGAGTTCGCTGAGTACTTCAAGTAGTCAGTAGGCTATCCTTAGAAAGAAAAAGTCTTTCGGATCTCCCGAAAGACTTTTTTTTTGTGTCTTGAAATGTACGTATTAAAAGATGGCCTTGACCCAAGGGGCTTTAGCTGCCATAAAATCCTTCACTTCCACAGGAATGTCCGTGCATAGGAAATCAGCGCCAAGATAGACCCCGAGCATGGCGTCCGCGGTGCTTTGCCCTGGCCAAAGGCTGACAATCAGACCTTGTTCATGAGCCTTTTTTACAGCGGAGCGGGAAGTTCCGTCCATGGTGGCTCCGAGACGGTCTATTCCCATCGCTTTGCAGAGAGCGATTGTCTCGTCATTGCAAGGTTTTCCCGTTATGAGGAGCATCTGGACTCCAGGATGCTTTTGCTGAAGATAACGGAGTCCGCGGTAGTCTCCGGAAGTGAAGAGATAGGTCGCCCCAGCGGGCTTGTTTCGCATGACTCTCTCGTACAGTTTGTCGCAATATTCGCGGAGCCTCTCCTCCGGATAGAGTTCGACAGGAGATGTCTTGAGCTCAAATTCCACATAGGTCACATCCCCTTTGGAGTCAAGCCAGTCCATCAGTTCATCAAGGAACATTACCCGGTTGCCCTTTTTTGTTTGAGCCTTTCGGATCTGGGCTTCCGTCATCAGTTCAACCACGCCTTCCGTGTCGGTTGTCCGGGTGAGGTTGGAATCGTGCAAAATCACAAGTTTGCCGTCTTTTGTCATCCTGATGTCGGTCTCATAACCCCTGTAGCCAGCCTTGTAACTTGCCTCGAATGCGGAGATGGTGTTCTCGTCGTATTCCATCCTTCCGCCCCTGTGTGAGAAAAACCTTACGGTCTGTTCCTGGGAAAAAGCCGCGGCCGCTAAAGCCAAACCGGCCAAAATCAAAGCGAACTTTCTCATATTCAATGAGTTTATGATTGATTATTCTTTCTATGTCAACAAAGATAGTCATAAATAATTATTTGCTATCTTTGGGATTGGTAAGAACCTTATTAATTAATAGCTATATGAAGAAATCTTTATCTGTTGTTCTCGCGCTAACTCTCGCGATCTGTTTGACGGCGCAAGAGAAGACCTATCCAAAGCCTGAGCAGATGACTGCTGGCATGACGGAGTTCTGGACGCCCCAGCCGAAGGTTGTGACTCCGGGTGACATCTTGACCAACTCAGCTCCTTCGGATGCGGTCGTGCTTTTTGATGGGAGGAACCTCGATGCCTGGCAGTCCGCCGGAGGTGGTGCGGCCAAGTGGAAAGTCCACGACGGAGTGTTCACTGTCGATAAGAAGACTGGCGACATCTTGACTAAGGAGAGTTTCGGTAGTTTCCAGCTGCACCTGGAATGGTGTGTTCCTGAGAATATTACCGGTTCCAGCCAGGCCAGGGGCAACAGCGGTGTTTTTCTTCAGGACAAGTACGAGGTCCAGATCCTCGACTGCTATCAGAACGAGACCTACGCCAACGGACAGACAGGAAGTGTTTACAAGCAGGTGATTCCTCTTGCGAACGCCATGCGCAAGCCTGGAGAGTGGAACGTCTATGACATCATCTACACAGCACCTATTTTTAATGAGGACGGGACTTATAGGGTGGCTCCCACTGTTACTGTGATACAGAACGGAATCGTGTTGCTGAACAACTTCACGATCCGCGGCACCACCGAATACATCGGACATCCAAGGGTGGTCCCTCACGGAGATGGCCCTATCCGTCTGCAGGCGCATGGTGATCCCAGCGATCCGATCAGTTTCAGGAATATCTGGCTTAGGAAGATGTAGCCGGAGGAATATTCAGAAATGGATCCTATTAAAGAGAAAAGATTCAATCTGGCGTTCAACATCTTCCTCGTGACGGGGATGATTGTCGCCGTGACCATCACCACTGTCTTCAAGCTCCAGCAGCCTGAAGTCAAGACCTTCATGCTTCTTTTGGCCGCTTTCGGCTCAATCATGGGGGTGATCAACACGGTGTTGTCAGCTAATGGGCACATTCTCACCTTTGTCTTTGGTTTTTTGGATGTGCTTGCCGCCACCGTGGTTTGTTACGACAACGGGATAATGGGCAACTTCGCCTTGCACGCCTTCTATTTCCTTCCGATGCAATTCATCGGATTCTGGCAATGGAGGAAGAGGGGAGCCACCGTCGGAGCGGCCGGGGAGGAGGACAAGAAAGTTAAGGCGCGCCGATTGACCGGGCGGCAATGGGTCTGGCTTGTCTGCGGGATCCTGGCCGGAATCGCCGTGCTATATTCGATTTTGTACTTCGTTGATGTGGCGAAGCTTGACGCCGGGAAGATCACTTCAGTCAACAAGTCCAAGATTCTTCTGGATGCCGTGGTCATGGCGTTGAACATTGCTGGACAGGTACTTCTGAGCTTCGCGTTCATGGAGCAGTGGTACATCTGGATACTCGTGAATATTTCTTCAATATCCCTTTGGACGGTTGCTCTTCTGAGTGGCGCCGGTTCAGGAAATGCTGCTGTGATGCTCATCAAGTACATCTTCTATCTGATGAACTCTTTGAATGGTCTGAGAATTTGGCTCAACCTTTGCAAGCAAGCCGATGCCGAAAGGACCCTGACCACAAATTTGGATATTTAATGTTTTTTTATTTAATTCGCGAAGTTATTGTGTGACATTGAAAGAAGAATTTAAACAATTTAATTTTTATAACCATGACTGAAGAAGAAATCGTAAAACAAGTCAAAGCGATCATCGTTGACAAGCTTGGCGTTGAGGAGTCAGAAGTGACCGAGACCGCCAATTTCACAAATGATTTGGGGGCTGATTCCCTTGACACTGTTGAGCTTCTCATGGAGTTCGAGAGGGTTTTCGGAATCAAGATTCCTGATGAGGAGACCAGCACCATCGCTACTGTTCAGGATGCGATCGAGAAGGTTAAGGAGAAGATCGCCGGCAAGGAGGAGGCCTAATCCGTCTTGTCTGACTTAAATTATAAGCCCCGGCCAAAAGCCGGGGCTTATTTTATGTTCGTCGTATCAGAAGCTTAGTCTTTCTTCGGAAGAGCGTAAGTGATTTTCAGCTTGGGAGTTGGACCGTCCGTGGCGCCAGGGCCGCGCAGCCAGCATCTGTAGTAACGGTCTTTATCCATCTCCGCATTGTAGGATGTGGTGCTGGCCGCTGATGAGGCGTATTGGGCCATCATCATGTAGTTGTAGTAGTTGTTGTAGCCGTAACCACCATAACCACCATAGCCACCGTAACCGCCATAGCCTCCGTAGCCATAACCGCCATAACCACCGCCGTAAAGCTGGTTGTAGTAGGAATAGTAAGCGAGCTGCTGGTAGTAGGCGGCCATTTCACTCGCGTCAGCATTGGTGGTCGTGGTGGTCTCCTTATGCATGATAAGGAACCAGATGTCGTACTGTGAGAAGTCCTTTGACGCGTCTTGGCGTATTATCTGCTGCACATGGTGTGTCATGTCAGGAGCATAGACGCACAATGAGCGGTTGATGTCGCCTTGATTCTCACTAGAGACGCTCGCATCCGTGAGTCCAGCGAAAGCCACCGTAGAGTCTGTGCTGATCTTGATGGTAGGGCTGAGCATGTCCGGGAACAAGTACATCATCCTGTAGTCATCGGGAAAATCAAACGGCATCTCGATGGTAGCCTTGCTGATAAGGGCCTCGGACGGGGTGCCGCCCTGGCGTGAGATCTCCTCACTGACAAGCCTGTAAATCTCTTTCGCGGGGATGACAGGCTTCAGACCGCTTCCTCCCTCAACATATACCTTGTCATCAGCCTTTCCGGCAAGGTGGTCAGACTCATGGTAGTCCATGTTGAAGACATACTGGTCCGGAAGGGTCTTGGTCGAGACATATTGATTCAGATCCTGAAACTCCAGCGGGCTGAAATAGAACATCAGGGTAGTGTCCTTCCTCTCTCCGTTGTAAGTGCCGGTGTAGTAGAGAAGGGCATAGTTGTTAGTTCTGTAAACATATTGGTTGGCGGATTCCAAGATGTTGAGATTGAACAGGTTGAATCGTCCGCCAAAGCCAACTGGGTCGTTGGTCTCAAGGTATATTCCCGGGAATTTCTTGGAATAGGTCGCGAAATCTTTCATGTCGCTTTGGGTCAGCGACATGTATTTCTTGCCGTACTCGGCTGTGAAATCGAAAGTGAGGGAGTCGGAGCCGTTGAGGATCGGAATTCCTTTGGAGATGGTCTTGCTTCCGTGCTTTACCTCAGATCTTGAGAAGTATTTGGCAGGGTCAAGCGCCTCGGTGACCTCGTAAACATAGACGCTTTGGAGGATGTTGCTCTGATCCATGTCGGCCACGGACACACTGTCACGGGCTGCCTGGAACTTGAATCTCTTGAAAGTGGGGTTCTCTCCAAGGTACACGCTGTCAAGTACCGGAACAAGGGTCACGGCGCAACCCCTGCGGAAGAGCCCGTAAGTCTCGTCCCTGATAGCTCCGAAATTGATTCTCCTTGAGGAATATCCAGAAAGGCTGTCCACGGCTTTCATCCAGACCTCGTCCAGGTTGAACTCCGTGGTGTGGAAATCATATTGCTGATTGGTGGCGATGAAGTCGCCTCCTATTCTCTCGTTGACATTTGTGCAAGACATCAGGGCGGCCGCGAGAACCATCGCCACTAGAATCTTCTTCATTGACTACAACTCTTGATAAAACCTGTCGTACTCGTCGATGTAACTGCCGTCCTCCATGGATTTCTCATTGAAGGGGAGCGTGGGGATCTTGAGTCCTTCACAGAACTTGACAAGACCGCTGTCCACATCGGGAGCGCCGAAAATGACGCCATCCGAATACATGGCGGCCATTTCCGCAAGATTTATGCCAGTGGGGGTGTCCAGAAGGGACACGTCAGAAGGCTTGATACCTCCAAACGGGATGGTGTCCTTGAAGGTCTGGGGGAACGTCTCGGTTGAGATGTCGTTGTACAGGGAGGTGACCACCTTGCTGGAAGCGAAGATAGGGTCCCCGTAATATACCTTCTTGAGGAATATCGGGACAAGGTGGGAAATCCAGCCTTGGCAGTGGATCACATCAGGGGCCCAACGAAGCTTCTTGACAGTCTCAAGGACGCCTCTGGCAAAGAATATCGCCCTTTGGCCGTTATCCTCGAAGAACTTACCGTCCGTGTCGAAAGCTATCTGCTTGCGGCGGAAGAAGTCGTCGTTGTCAATGAAATAGACCTGGATCCTCGCGGCGGCGATAGATGCCACTTTAATCACAAGGGTCCTGTCCACATCCCCGATGATTATGTTCATCCCGGAGAGACGGATGACCTCGTGCAACTGGTTCTTCCTCTCGTTGATGCAGCCGTAACGGGGCATGAACGCGCGGATCTGCTTTTTCCTTTCCTGGATGCCCTGCGGGAGCTGGCGTCCGATCTTCGCGATCGGGCTTTCAGGGAGGAACGGCATGATCTCCGAGTTGACGAACAATACTTTGTTGACGGGATTACCCATATTAATTAATTATAACGCGAAGGTAAGAAATTTTTTTCATATTTTTATAATTCACTATATTTGAACTCTATTTGGATAATTCAGAGGATGTCGGCAGGTGAGAATAAATTGATAAGGAGAAGGCTCGCGGGAGCCTGGATCTCGAGTGTGATCAGTATCACGCTGGTACTCTTCCTGGTAGGTGTGGCCAGCTTGCTTCTGGTCAATGCGAAGGGTGTCTCGGACTATTTCAAGGAGAACATGCAAGTGTCTGTCCTGATGAAGCAGGAGGCTACCGAGGATGAGGCCATGGATTTCGCCACCTCGCTGGATTCAAAGCCTTACATCAAGGGGACCCGTTTCGTCTCGAAGTCTGAAGGAGTCAAGGAGATGTCAGAGATGTTGGGCGAGGATTTCCTTAGGGTGTTCGAGTCCGCTCCTGTCCCGATCTCGATAGATGTGACTCTGAAGGCCGACTATGTCAGCGCCGACAGCTTGGAAGTCGTGAAGAAAGAGATAGCCGCGTCTCCGCTAGTGGAAGAAGTTGTCTATCAGCAGTCTCTGGTGGACAAACTGAACACCAATCTGGCCAAGATTTCCCTTGTCCTCGGCGTTTTCGTGCTCCTGCTCCTTTTCATATCCTTTGTCCTTATCAACAACACGGTGCGGCTAAACGTGTTCTCGAAAAGGTTCACCATCCACACCATGAAACTTGTGGGAGCGACCAAGTCCTTCATCCGGGGCCCGTTCTTGGGACAGTCCGTGTTCCAGGGCTTGTTCGCCGCTCTTCTGGCGATTCTGATGCTCCTCGGGGCTCTTTTCTTTATCAGGAGGGAGTTCTCCCAACTCTTCGATGTCTTCAGCCTCGATCTCCTTTTGGTTGTGATCGGCATTGTGATCGTGTCCGGAGTGGTCATCTGCCTTGTTAGCACCTGGCTGGTGGTAGGGAAACTGGTCTCATTGCCGAAGGATGAGTTATATTATTGATTTTGAATTGTTTCTGAATATGGCCGATAATTCTAAGATGGCGATCACCAAGCGTGGTCTGAAATGGATCCTGATGGGATTCCTTGTGATGTTGGCAGGTTTCATCCTGATGATGGGAGGAGGGGTGAAGGACCCTCAGGTGTTCAACTGGTCGATGTTTGATTTCCGTCATCTCGTGGCGGCTCCCGTGGTCATTCTCTGCGGGGTTGTTATCGTGATTATAGCCATCATGAGGCGTCCAGTCGAGGGCGAGGATAACAGCAAGAAGTGATATGGATTGGTTGCAAGCTCTTCTTTTGGGAATAGTCCAGGGGCTCACCGAGTTCCTGCCTGTAAGTTCCAGCGGTCACCTTATGATTGTCAAGGAGTTACTTGGTGTTGACGCTGAAGGTTTCCTGGATTTCACTGTCACTGTCCATCTCGCTACCGTGCTCAGCACATTGGTGGTTTTCTGGAAGCCCATATGCAAGCTGCTGGCCGGTTTCTTCAAGTTCAAGTACAACGATGAGACCGACTATATATTCAAGATCATAGTGTCGATGATTCCGGTCGCGGTCGTGGGTTTTTTGTTCAAGGATCAGGTCGAGGCTCTCTTCGGCGACTCTCTCACAACGGTCGCCATCTGCCTCCTCGTCACCGCCGCATTGCTGCTGTTGTCTGATTTATTCGGGAATAGCGCCGGCAGGAGGGGTGTCCCCCTCGTTCGCTGCGCGAGGGCACCCCTCCTGCGGGTGAGTCAGTCCCGGAAGAACAGGATGTGACCCGTAACGGAATCAATTTCTGGCAGGCTTTCGTGGTCGGAATCGGCCAGGCTTTCGCGGTCGCTCCGGGACTGTCCCGCTCAGGGACCACCATCGCCACCGGTCTTCTCTGCGGAGTGAAACGTGAAGTCATGGCACAGTTCTCTTTCCTGATGGTCCTTATCCCGATCATCGGTGAGCAAGCCCTTGACATTCTGAAGGCAGCCACAGGCCACGCCGAGCTTGGCGGTGGGCTTAGTCCTATCTGCCTCGTCGTGGGATTTGTCTCTGCCTTCCTGGCCGGCCTGTTCGCCTGCAAAGCGATGGTGGCCATCGTCAAAAAGGCAAAGCTCGGGTGGTTCGCCCTATACTGCGCCATTGTCGCTGTCCTGATATTCATACTCGCTTAAGATGGCGGGCAGGAACCTTGTCTATTTCGTGTCGGATGTCCACCTTGGGTTGGATGTCAACGATCCCGCTGACAGGGAAGAGCGTTTCGTCAAATTCTTGTCCTCCATTCNNCCATTCCGAAGGACAAGACACTCGCCTTGTACATGCTCGGGGACATCTGGGATTTCTGGTACGAGTACCGGGATCTGGTCCCGAAGGGTTATGTAAGGGTCTTCTCATCCCTGATGGATCTGATGGAAGCCGGAGTGGAGGTGTTTTTCTTTCAAGGCAACCACGACATCTGGTGTTACCATTATTTCGCCGACATGGGGATCCGTATACTCCAGCAACCCTATGAGGTGGAATTGGGCGGGAAGGTCTTCTGCCTTGGACATGGAGATGGCCTAGGGCCTGGGGACATCGGCTATAAGATTATGAGTTGGATATTCCGGAACAAGCTGTGTCAGAGGATGTTCAGTGCGTTGATCCATCCCACGATAGCATTCAGGTTGGGCAATGGTTGGTCAAAGGGCAACCGAGTGTCCAGGCGTGGGGAATATGTGTTCAAGGGTGAAGCGGAGCCGCTCTATAAGTTCGCCCAGGACTATTCCACGGCTCACCATGTGGATTATTTCATATTCGGGCATTTCCACACTTCGGTGGATCTCACGCTCCCGACAGGGGCAAGGCTGCTTCTGTTGAAGGACTGGGTCAAGAATCAATCCTCGAATTGGATGGTCTTCGACTTGATCTCGGGGTGTTTGGGCATCTCCCAGAATATTGAATAATAAAGGGCGTCAAACTCGCCTCGTTTCCATTTTTCCACGAGATACTCCGTCATCTTGTCGTCACCTTTGGCGTCGTATGAGCTCTTAAGGTCGTTGCCGAATATCTTCGCCACTCCTTGCCAGAATCCGGCGGTGATCCCGCTCTTGTAGTCCTTTATTATTTTATAAGAGGATTTTCCGATCTCCCTGTCGATCAGTTTGATGAGAAGCCGTCCTTGGGAGATGCTCATGTTTTTCAAAGGCTGCTCATAGGCTTCGAAAAGCTCCTTCTGCATCTGCCCTATGTACTTCTCTTTCTTTCTGCGCCTGAGGCTGTTCTCGGCGATGTGGTTATCCACCTGCTTGGTCAGGTCCCTTGCGAGGAGGGCGTATGGGTAAACCTTGTTGAAATTGTACACGAGGCGGTAATAACTCTTCAAGTCGCTCTTTCCTCTTCGACCCCTAGGGAATATCCAGATAGGATTGATGCTGTCGTAATAGACTGTGTCACCCTTCTCAACCCGGTAGCCCATGTAGGTGGCACCTGTCTTTTGGGCGGGGAAGGATTCCATCACTTCCTGGGCGCCGGCAGTCGCCGGAGCCAGGATGCCCGCGAAGAGGCATAATAATATAGGAATAGCCTTAAGATTACTCATTCCGCCACATTAGGTCAAACCTACTTTTCCCCGAAAAAAACGTGCCATAAAGATAGACTTCCGCGGGCAATGTCGAAACTGTGTTTGAAAATTTTCTATATAACTTCATAAATAACTGAAAATGATTGATTTCACTTATGAAATCCATGGTCGAAAAAGATAAGAAATTTTTCAAATAATGTTTGAAATCCATTATTTTTTACTAAATTTGCAGTCCCAAATTCTAGGGGTTATTACGTTAAGTCGCTGATAATCAATGGTTTTTGGAAAGTTTGAGAATTTATTTAAAGTAATACGAC
>OMQO01000072.1 GCA_900313275.1 uncultured Bacteroidales bacterium | reverse complement strand
ACAGGAACGGGCAAAATGGGAGATAGAAAAAATGGAGCGTCAAAGAGACATCGAAATAGATGCCTATAGAAGGGAGATTACACAACATTATGATAATCAATTACATGCCAATACCAAGATAGAAACAATTGTATTAAATAGGCAAGAGGAGTTCGATCATGCTAGTTCTCGGTTCACATGGGGGGAAGGATATCAATATATAGATTGGTATAAAGTTACCACTAATTATATTGAAAGGACTTATTTCAAAGGTTTGCTACTAAAAGAAAGGCAGTATAAAAGTGAAGATTATCGTCATGATTAGTAACTTAAGTGATCAGATGAGTCTTCAGCTGACCACTATACAATGTTCAAACAACTAATCATATCCGTAGCTCTGTTCTTCACCCTTTCCGCAGGGGCGAAGGAGCCTGATTATTCAGGGCTTGTCAAGGCAGGCAGGGAGGCTGTGACAGTAATGGAGTCGGTTCAGAAAAGGCTTGCTGGAGTGATACGTCCATTCCTCAAGATGATGGATGATGGTGTCAAGGAGGTCTCTAAGGAGTACTGTGATAAGAATGTGACCCCGGTCATGCTTGAGGCTGACAAGGATTTGTCGGCGCTCCCGAATGTGCTAGAGGCTGTCATTCCCGAGAATATCAATATCAGAAGCAACGATCCGAAAGATGAGCCTTGGATATCTTTGTATAATATTGCCGGGTACATCAGATTCGTCGACTTGAAGAGACAAGCGGAGGTGTTCGACAGCGAGTACATCTTGCTCCTGATAGGGGCGGACAATTATGTACAAATGTATGCCAGCCTACTTCACACTCGTTACGACATGATCGAGCTGCAAAAAAATCATCTTCAATCGATTATAGATAATCCGGCAGGATTTAGGCAACAAAGGATCGAGGAGAAAGAGCGGGAGGAAAAGGAAGCCAAAGAGAAGGAACGGAAGGAAGAGGAGGAAAAGAGACTTCATGCTTTGAGGAAGTCTCCGCCTGTTCCGGCTCCGGAGCTGGACAGTTATAATAGTCCCTTCTCATACGCAGGAGTCCCTCTTGGCCTTGAATATCACGACTGCATCAAGCGTTTGAAAACCAAAGGATTCAAACTGGAAAAAGAAGAGGTCGAAGATTCCTTCTTCTATGGATACACACCGATTGCTTTCCTGGCAGGCACTTTTCAGGGCAATCTTGTTCGGATAAAGATCCAGGCAAGCCCTAAGTCGTACCGGATCTATGAGATGGAAGTTACCATCAGCCAGATAATTGATGAATATGAAGCCGGGGAGGTGATAAACCGCCTCGCACAGGATTTCGCCTCGAAGCATCCCAACTACGTGCTTGAAACTCAGCAAGGATCCCAGACATTGACCATTACAGAGTCTATAGACGCCACCGGCCGGGTGTTCAAAAGAACAGGAATCCCCTCTGGTGGTCTGATCCTCAGGGATTATTTGGTCCTTGGAGATAAAGCCAGCTACACCGGGATGATGTCTCTGGATGCTATCAAGGATATGGGACAGGGATATTTCATAAGGCAAAGACTCTACGATTCAAAACTTGGAAATGTGGCGCATGAAGAATCTAAGTGAGAAGGTCTTTGCGATAATCGTCGCTGCTATTATATTATGCCAGCTGGCAGAGGCCAGGAAGCGGGCTCTTACTGTCTTTATTGGAGACTATCCGGAGAACTCCGGCTGGTCAAATATTCATTCGTTGAATGACAAGACCATTATCCTTAACTCGTTGGAAACGGTTGGTTTTCAGATGAATGATATTATCTGCCTTGAGAATTCGGCTGCTACACGTAAGGCAATTGACGCTGCGTTTGAGAGGCTTATTCTCTCTTGCCGTCCCGGTGACCAGGTTTATGTTCATTTCTCCTGCCACGGTCAGCTCGTCACAGATGTCAATGGTGACGAGGCCCTTCGTAATGCTAGGGATCGCTATGACGAGTCGTTGGTCCCGTACGATGCCGCGGTGGAATATGGAAAGAACGGCTACGATGGAGCGAAGCATCTCGTGGATGATGCGGTTAATGAATATCTATGCGGAATAGAGGACAAGGTCGGCAGGAAAGGGTGCGTTCTGGTGGTGTTTGACGCGTGCCATAGTGGGGACGCCCGCCGGGAGTATTCGGATGATGCTGAGGTGGAATATGTCAGAGGTTCAGACCGGACGTTTGAACTGCCATCTACTGGGGAACTGATGAATGAAACTCCTAGGGAGGCCAAGTGTGTGACAATCAGTGCCTGCCGGGATTTTGAGTCGAACTATGAGTGTAAGGTCGGAGATGTGATGTACGGAAGATTGTCTTATGCGGTCTCAAAGGCTTTGAGATCTGGGATAACGGTGGCTCAATTAAGGGATTCGATTGAAGAAGTATACCAAGAATTGTCGAATTCATCTCCCCTTCGCGAGGGCCGTACTCAGAAGATAGTCTATTATTACTCGTCCGAGTATTCAAACCGGAAGATGTTCTAATCCAGCATAATGAAGGGTGCCCAGTACGTAGGGTCGCTGAAGTCTTCTGAGTTTTTCAGGTCTTCTATCGCTGCCTCGAAGGCCGCATGTTTTGTCTTGCTTTTCTCGAGGTGGGAAAAGAGGCTTTTTGTGAAAGCTGCCGTGGCTTTGTCGTTGACGCTCCATAATGTGAGGACAAGGGTCTGCGCTCCGGCTTTCTTGAATGCGCCTTGGAGTCCTTTTATCCCTTCCTGGGTAACTATCCCAAGGCCGGTATTGCATGCGGCAAGCACCACCATTGATGCGGAACTCATGTCGAGAGTCTCGATTTCTTGGTCATATAGAATCCCGTCGTTGAGGTTGTGGGGAAGATCTCGGCCTTCAATAGTGTGACCGGCTCCAGAGAATAACAATCCGCAGGTGGCGCTTTCACCCTCACCCTTTTTGAAACCATGTGTGGAGATTAGCGTGATGAAGGGTTCGTTAGTCCTGACTATGAAACGAAACTCTTCTTCACAGGCTTTGAAGCCGGTGAAAAAAGACATTCCGATGTCCCGGAGCGCCCATAAGTCTTTGATTTCTCTGCGGCTGTGCTCAAGATTATTATAACCAGCCCTGGTTCCATCCTCGGCGATTCCGAAGGACAATTCTCTCTGGTCTTGCGGCACGATGTCTTTGTAAAGGTGTTCCGTGTTATGAATGTGCAGCATCCTGACGCTGGCATACATTTGCTCCGGATCCGCTAGATAGTCCATCCCTCCGAAAAGTAACCATTTGGCTTTATACGGTTTGTCTTCGGTCTTATTATATTCATCCCAAGATGACAGGCGGTAAATGCTGTACTTTTCGCAAAGACGTTCGCCGGAATCGTCTGTCAGAGCGCCGAGGTTAATGAAATGGATATTCCCGGCAGGGATGAAGAATAGTCGCTCTCCGGGTTTTAGATATTGGCTGATGGGTTTGATCAGTGCCTTGTAGAGACTTGAGGCAGATTCTTTCTGGTATAATGCGGGACCTTTGTGCGGTGCTTCAGAAAGTGTTGACTCCTCGCAGAGCGGAATAGTTATTGGTGCCTGCCAACCCTTCTTGTTGACTTTCGCTTCGTAACGACTATCCTTGAGAGAAAAGGTCACTAATGCGTCTCCACGCCGGGGTTGGGCGGAGATCAAGGTTGAAAGAAATAAAAGAATGGCTGTCAAGCAGAACCTCATAGCATATTCCGGAGCAGTGATTCGGCGTCTTTGGCAAAGGTCCCTTCAGCACTGGCAATAGCTTTGAGTTCTTTACGGGCCTTGAAGAATTTGCCTTGACGGAGATGGCCGATGGCTTCCATAAAGTCAAGTTCTTGAAGGTCAGTGTTCAGATGAGTGAGATAGTCGGGGTCGTCGTAGGAAGGATGCTGGAGTTCTTCCCGGATCTCTTCCCTAGTTGATTGTATTTCTTTGTAGGCCGCAGAGAACTCTTTGCTATTCAGTAAGTTCTCTATTCTACCTGACCTCGCCCCGCGGGAAATATCGGTGAACTCGTACCCGTTTCCGACGCTTCTAGTGTGAAGCTTAAGAGTGGCATCTCCACAGGCCACGAGCAGGACGCAGGCGGCGGCGACAGAAGCAATCCAATTCCGGCGGCGCTTGGCGGCCAGGGCTCTCGCATCCATCTGTCTGTCAAGTGCTTCCATTCTCTCCATGGCACCTCTCTCCCGGATTGCCATCTCGAGGATTTCCTCTATGTCGTCCTTGTCGATTCTCATAGCCCCAATTCTTCAAATTTGCCTATAACAAAAACCTTGAGTTTCTTCATGCACCGGCCGACCATGTTCTTGGCAACGTCGCCGTTTGCGTAGCCCTTCAAGCTGGCTATCTCCTCGCTGGAACGCTTCTCGAAATGGCGGAGCATGAGTAGCTCATCGCATGGCGCTTCCATGTTCCACACGGCTTCCCGAACCTGTTCTATCTTTTCCTCATAGTTGGGATCCGCCGTGTCAACCGCCAGCTGTTTCTCAATGTCTCCAGGATAATCCGGATCGTCCAGAGGCAGCATGAACTTCCCATACCGCTCTTTCTTCCGTATCCCCGCGAGGAAAATATTCCTCGCCGTCCGGATGAGGTATGCCCTTATATTGTAGTCGGGCAGGGATCCTTCCTTTATGCGTCCTGAGGCGCAGTTCTCAAGAAGAGCTAGCGTGCATGAGTGGAAAAGGTCTATGAGGTCGTCACCCTTCACCCCGGTAGATTTGGACAGGATGGCCATCACTGGCAGCTTGTACTTCATATACAAGTCGTCAAAGGCTCGCATGTCACCTTTTATTATCCTGTCAACTAGGTTTCCCATCTTCCTTATCCGGTCATGCGAAGATAGGAATATTAATGCTTTAAGTCAAGATTTCAAATCGGCAGTTTGGGCCTTACGGGTCTTTTTTTGAGGTAACGCAGCTGTGCCCTGATCCACATCGGGTCGATGACCGGGTTCTCCGGCAAGGCACCCCAGAAGGTCAGCAGGTTCTGGAGGAACTCGCACAAGTTGTTGGGCATAGGTGAGGGAAAGTCCCTTAATGATGTGATTAGTTCATAGGAACCAAGCAGGAGGGGTTGTGTCCTTGGGTCCTTGGGAGTCCTTCCCGCTTTTTTTCTTGTCTTTTTCAGAATAACCCTCGCCTTTTCCAGGGTCAGGGATTCGATCATCTCCGTCTTAAAATAAGGCACCAGGAGCCGATTCCGCATCCAGTCGGCATAGTTCGCGAATCTGATCTTTCCTGTCGAACTATGGACGGTGATAGTGTCGCCGTTTCGGGTTTCCCTACTGAAAACCAGGAGTTTAATGGCTTCTCTCCGGATAAGTTCCTCTGTTATCGTCCTTTCTATCTCAGCCCTGCCGAGCAATCCGTTTCCATCCAGAAGAGCGGTCATAGCCGCTAGGCAATCGAGGATGACCTTGTCATTAGGTGATTGGCCCAACGGCCGATATATTTCCATCAGCGCCTCCCTTCTGAAGCGTGTGTCAATATTTATGAGGTATTCCTCTATGATTCCGTAGTGGCATGTGATCAGTGTCCGAGTGTCATTCATTGCTATCATCTCTCTGATCATAGATGTCTATGAATGTCTTTTGTAACCCTGGAAAATACCCACAGACAGAAGAAACAATGCCTGTCAACTGACATGGATTCTTTCTTTCCCCTCTAAAAAATATCCGTGAAATTTAAGGTTACTTTTTCCGTACACTAACATATAATGGCAACGACATTAAACAAACACAATACAACAATTAAAACTTTCACGCTATGCCAACTTGGTTAATAATCATTTTAGTAGTCGCCGCAATCGGTGCGGTCATAGGTTTTATCGGGAGTGAAGACGGAAAAAGGGGAGAAGGAGCGGCTCAAGGAGCCTTGGTCGGAGCGGTCGGCTGCGGCCATGTGCTGTTCGAGTTGTTATTGTGGGGACTCGGGATTGCCCTTGTCTTTTGGCTTTTCGGGTCAATATTCGGTTGATTACCTTTCCGCAAAGTCGACATCTACTATCAAAACACAAATAAAAACTTTCACGCATCATGAAACGAATACTTATCATCCTGTCAGCGCTGCTGCTGACCCTGACCTGCGGCCAGGCCAATGCCCAGAAGAACACAAAGTCCGGATCAGACGGACAGCGACTCAGCTACAACCTCCAGAAGGCGTGGGACGCCCTTGAGGAGGAGAACAATCCCGACAAGGCGTACGAACTTGTCAAGAAGGCCCTCGGGGAGACCCCCGACGACGTGAACGCCATCATCCTAGAGGTACGTCTCATGCGGGGCAGGCGGGAATACGGCGACGCCCTGTCGGAACTGAACCGTGCCCTGAAGATCAACAAACCCAAGAAGTCAGGGATCCCGATGTCCACCCTGCACTGGTGGAAGGGCCACATTTACAATGATATGCGTAACAAGTCCAAGGCGGTGGACGTCCTACGGACAGCCTATGGCCTGGCCCAAAAGGACAACAGGGAAAACCTTCAAGGGATATCCTTTGACTACGCCCAGGCGCTGTATCTCTCGGGGGACCTCGACGGGGCGGACGTGATATATAACCACATGCTAGCCGAGGACGAGACAGACGCCGGGGCGATGGTCGGCCTTGCGAGGACGATGGTTGACCGCGGGCAGCACCGCGAGGCTGTCGCCCTGATGGACAAGTGCCAGAAACTCGATATGGAATACGGCCAGCCCTACCGCTTCAAGATGTACGCGTACGACAAGCTCGGCGAGACATCCAAAGCGATCGACGCCGGCCTGGGATGGCTCGACAAGGACCAGAACGCTGTCGTGGACACCGTCCTGGCCGTCTGCGCGAAGCGCCCGTCCTACGCCGAGGCGGCGATAAAGGACAAGGCGAGGAAAGATGATGACCCCTTCCAGTGGAAGGCACTTCTCGCCGAGTTTTACTCCAATATTCATAAATACGCCGAGGCGGTGAGGGTATATGACGAGCTGGAGGCCGGATACGGCCAAATGAACGAGATCTTCTATTACAGAAGCGGCTGTTACGATGAGTTGGGGCTTTACGACAGGGCGATAGCCGACATCACGAAGGTGATTGAGAAGGATAGGGACATGTATTCCCTGAGTATGCTCGGGGACTATCACCGCCTCTCCGGTGACATTGAGTCGGCGATCAAGGACTTCACGGAGGCGATTGATGAGGCCCCGAAGGAGGCCTTCAACTACTATCGCCGGGGCTGGTGCAAGGAGATGGCCGGAGACAGGAAAGGAGCGATGGAAGACTACGACACCGGACTCGAGATTAACGACGACTATCCCTACCTCTATCTGAAACGTGGCAAGCTGCTCCTCCTGGAGGGCCGCGAAGACGAGGCCAGAAGGGATTTCGGCGAGGTGGTCAAGAGGGACACGGTCGTCAAGGATGGCAGCTGTCGCCAATATGCCCTTCACTTCTTGGGAAGGGACAAGGAGGCGGAGGAGTGGATGGACCGGATTATCGCCTCCGAGCCTTCGGACGCCGGGCACTATTACGACCGGGCTTGCCTTTTCGCCCTGATGGGCCGTATTGACGAGTCCATGGCCGCCCTCAGAACCTCTTTTGAGAAGGGGTACCGCAGTTTCGCCCACATTGATATGGATAACGACATGGATCCGGTAAGGGATCTCCCGGCGTTCAAGGACCTTGTGGCCGAGTATAAGGTGATCCATCAGAAGTACCTGGAGGATAACGGTTTCGGTGAGAAATCCGGTTCCGGTGAGGCCAAGGAGCCGATGACCGTGGAGGTCGCCCTGAAACGGCACTCCGGCGGGACGTTCGAGATCCCGTGTGACATCAACGGCCTTCCGCTCCAGATGATCTTCGACACAGGGGCGTCTGACGTGACTATCTCCTCCGTGGAGGCGAGCTTCATGCTGAAGAACGGCTACCTCTCCAACAAGGACATCAAGGGTAAGAAATATTACCAGACGGCCAACGGCCAGATCAGCGAGGGCACGGTCGTGACTCTCCGTGAGGTCAGGATAGGCGACGCCGTGCTGCACAATGTCGACGCCTCTGTCGTCGGCAGTCAGAAGGCCCCGCTGCTCCTCGGCCAAAGCGCCATGGAGCGCTTCGGCACCATCACCATCGACAACGAGGCCGGCAAAATCATAATCAAACGGTAAGACCTAAACGATCATCCGATGATCAGGATTATTGACGAGCGGTTTGACAACGCCACATTCATAATGGCGGGGATGGCGTGCCTCATTCCTGTCATGGACGGGTATGGCCTCATAGGCGTGGGGTATCTGTCCCCGCTCTGCCCTCCACTTATCGGCCTTTGGCTGGGACTCTTGTTACGGGATATTTCAGGACGGCCCAGGACATGGTTTCTTGTCCTGGTGGCATCCGCCGCAGCGAGTTTAGCAGGATGGCTCCTTGCTGATGACGTTATCAGGTTTCCCACGCTTTCAATGCGGCTGACTCTATATGCTCTTCTAGGCTACCTGGCGCCTTTCCGTAATGTTTTCACCGGTGACAATTGGGTATGTAAGGTCACTGTTCTGGCGCTATCTCTCGTGGCCATGGCTTTCTGTTCCCTCGCATATGACAGGTTAAGGGCGTGCCTGGATCCCGCCTCCCATGAAGAGTGGCGAGCGATAGTTTTCCATGCTCTCCATATAGCGATCGGAGCGTCAACTCTTATGGCGGTATGGTGGATGACGGAGTGTGCCTTCTCCAAGGCTGGCCAGTGGCTGGGCTCGAGACGATGGTTCAGGATTGCCTCCGCTGTCCCGATGCTGCTCGTGTTCGCAGGTATAGTGGTGGATATCATCGAGTCCGGTTTCGATTGGTGGAAAGTCCCTGTTCTCGCCGCGCAACCGGTCACGGTCACCGCTGTCTTAATGTTGGTCAGGGCGGCATTCAAAAAGCGGACCGGAGGCCCTACAGCGCCTTCAGAGGCCGGTTGAAACTTTTTTAGACACTTTTCCGTATAAGCGTTCGCCGACTCTTTTCCAAGGGCGGCAACCACAATCACATTAACACATTCTCGCATTTACTAACACATTAACAACATTATTGCGATGAGGACATTTCACCTTACATTCAACCTTGAGGCGGACGGCGCCTGGTACATCGATTTCCCCGGTTACCCGTTCGCGCACCACAACCTTATGATGGTGGCCGGGGCCGACCAGCTCTGCCAGTACATCGCGGAGAAGGAAGGGCACCCTGAGAAGGCCGTCGTCGACGTGACGACCGGCAGCAATTTCCTGCAGTCCCGGATGCCTGACATCACCATGGAGCGCTTCCAGAAAGGCTACGGAGCCTCGTACCACAACTATACCCCTTACGGCCATGCTCCCGTGGTCAAAAGGAACGGGCGCGACATCGAAGTGACGGATGCGTGGATATGCCCGGTCACCCTGCTGGTGTTGCACGGGTATCCTGAGCGCATAAACATCTACATTCCCGAGAGCGAGAAAACAGACAATTAAGAGTATAAATGAATATGATAACAGCACCGCTGATAACAAGTATCAATGATACAAGCAGGTACGCTTTTTGAGGTGCGCGGAATGCGCGTGTTTTTCCTTACCAGGCATGTTTCGCTTCGGCGCGCCTGTGACATGGTGACGAAAGACCGAATTATCGATTATGTGAAACGCTGTACGGCGGCACTGAAGCAGCTCGGG
>OMQO01000168.1 GCA_900313275.1 uncultured Bacteroidales bacterium | reverse complement strand
CCAAAGGGTAAAACGAAGAAGAAGGTCGAACATAATGACACTATCTGCCCGATAACCCTATTGGCCACTCCTGAGAATTTCGAGCATGACGGCATCAGCATGACATTCACTTCCCCACCCTTCCTTGGCTATTTCGACAGTCTCTCATTCAAGTCGATCAATCCCAAACAAGTGGAGCAGAAAGAGAAATTCACCATAGAGAGGGATTCCTTGGACCTGAGGCACTACATAATCAAGCCGCAGGTCAAGATTCTTGATGGTTATGAATATGAGTTCAAAGTCCCCCATCGGACATTCAGGGATATCAATGGTTTCTGGAATGACAGCACCAAAGTCAAGGTGGCACTTCCGAAGGACGAGAACTTGAGTTCCTTCAGCCTGAACCTTACTGGTGTCAAGAACAAGTACATCGTTCACATGTTGAATGGTCAGAAGACGAATGTCCTACGGGAATACATAGTTGAGAAGGATGCCGTCTTGTTATTCCCTTACCTCAAGAAAGGATCCTACTGCATCCGCATAACGGAAGACATCAATAGGAATGGCATTGTGGACACGGGAAGTCTCCTGAAGCACAGACAACCGGAGAAAGTTCGTTTCCTGAAGGATGGGGACAAGGACACTTTTGAGATTCCGGAGCGTAGTGAGATTGAGCAAAACCTTGATGTGGAGCAGTTTATGGCGGATTAGAAAGCATAAGATGAAGAAGATGACGCTCAAGTATAAGAATATAACCGTAGCTATATTCACGGCTCTCCTTGCGACCATCCTGCCTTGTGGGAGGGCGCTGGCACAGGATGTGGATCCCGCTGACACCTTGAAAAAGGTGTTTTTTCTCAACGACTACACTATGATTGGAGTTGAGTATGGCGCTTCTGTCAGCCGCATGCAGTTCAACCCATCGAAAACACAAGGTAACCTTTTCGTTCCCCAAACGATGGGTGTCTATCTGACAAAGTACGGTAAGTTGTTCGACGGCAGTCCTAATTTCGGACTGAAGACCGGAGTCAGGTACACCCACGAGGGCTACATGTTCAAAGAGAACAAGGAGACCGGAATCACTCCCACTCTAGAAGGGGCCGAGAAGGCCATCATAAAGTTCGTTGAAGTGCCTTTTATGGCGCATTTCCATTCCGACGGGCTCCATTTCAAAGTCATGGTGGATCTTGGCATCTACGCTGGTTACCGCCTCTCTATTGAGCGTATCGGGGATTATGTTCCGGAAGAGATCCGTAATGATTTCAGGGAATGGGACAACCGTTATGACTACGGAATCACTGGTGGGCTTGGTTTCGGATTCGTTTTCGATCCTTTCGAGTTCCATGTCAACGCTTCGGTGAGGTACGGTTGGGGTTCCCTCTATCATCCTGACTATTTCAGTCCTGATTTCTATAGGTTCGCATATCCCCTTGATGGAATGCTGACTGCCGGACTCTACTTCCATCTCACGAAGCGTTCGGGCAAGAGCAAAGGACAGCTGCGCAAGGAAGCGTACGAGCAGGTTTTTAATCCAAAGACAGATGGAGAGATTAACGGCGAGGGCAGGTGATGTCCTTATAGGAGGTGGTTCCCCAATAGTCGTCCAGACAATGTGCGACACCCACACATCCGATGTGGAAGCTACTGTGAATCAATGCGTGAGGCTTGCCAAGGCAGGTGCTCAGATGATCCGGATAACTGTTCCAGGACTGCCTGATGTCGAGCCTGTGAGGCAGATAAAGGAGAGACTCCGCGGGATGGGAATCAACACTCCCATTGTGGCCGACATCCATTTTTCTTCGCAGACCGCGCTCGCGGTCGCGCCTATTGTCGAGAAAGTTAGGATCAACCCGGGCAATTTCCATAAGAATCACGAGGAGGCTGTCAGGCAATTCAGGAATCTGATCTGCGTCTGCAAGGACAATGGTACCGCCATAAGGGTTGGAATCAATCATGGTTCGCTCGGTGAATACATCACGAATCTCTATGGCAACACTCCTGAGGCTATGGCAAAGGCCGCCATGGAGTGGCTTGGAATCTGTGTGGAAGAGGACTTCACAAATGTCGTTGTATCTCTTAAATCCAGCAATACAAGGGTGATGGTCGATGCCTACAGGTCGCTTCAAACCGCCATGGAAGAAGAAGGTCATGTGTTCCCGCTACACGTGGGAGTCACTGAGGCCGGGAATGGCGACAGCGGCAGGATCAAGTCTTGCGTCGGTATCTCATCTCTCCTTTCAGAGGGACTCGGAGACACTCTGCGTGTGTCTCTGACAGAGGATCCTGAGGCGGAGCTTCCTGTCGCGAAGTATCTGGCCGCTAGATATGAGCACAAGATAGTTTCCTCGATGACATCCGTATCTATCAGTGCCGGGAAAGCGGTGGCGACCTATCACTCCCCTTCTTTTGAGACACTGTTGCTGGATGTGTCTTGCGATTTCGGGAAACGATTGTTGGATAAAGAGTTGGACGACCTTGAACTGTGTGGTGACTTTGTTGATGACAATGGAGAACCCGTCTCAATAGAAGATTCCGGCAAGGGCGCCTACCTTGTGGATGAATTGCTTCAGGCAACCCGCAGGAAGTTCTATCGGCCTGAATATATCGCATGCCCGGGATGTGGGAGAACCATGTACGATCTTCATACTGCCTTGGCGGAGGTGAAAGCCAAGACCTCTCATCTAAAAGACACTGTGATTGCTGTCATGGGCTGTATCGTGAACGGGCCAGGTGAGATGGCGGACGCTGATTGGGGCTATGTGGGTGAAGGCAACCACAAAGTCTCAATATATAAAGGAAAAAGCCCCGTCTTGAGGCATGTCCCTCAGGAAGAGGCCGTAGATAAGCTTCTGGCTCTGATTGAAGCGGACAAGACTACTTGAGTCTGGCGATCTTTGTGACCCCGGCAACGGTCAACTCATCTTCCTTGACAAGAATCTCGGCGTCAAGCGGCAAGAATATGTCGATCCTGGAGCCGAACTTGATGATGCCGCATTGCCGTCCCCTATCGACTTTCATCCCCTCTTTGGAATAGCACACAATCCTGCGGGCGAAAGTTCCGGCTATTTGCTTGAAGAATACTTCACCATGGGAGTTGCGTATGGTCGTGGATGAATGCTCGTTTTTCTCCGAGGATTTGGGCAGGAAGGCGAGGAGGTATTTTCCCGGGTGATATTTGTAGTAGGAGACCTCGCCTGTCATCGGCCAGAAATTGGTGTGGACATCGAAGAAATTCATGTAGATGGACACCTGGATCCTGTCCTCCTTGAAATATTCCCCTTCATACGCTCTCTCCACGACAACGATCTTGCCGTCAGCGACGGAGGTGACCAATGTCTCGTCTCCTTCAGGAATCTCTCGGTCCGGAACCCTATGGAACCAGAGAACGAAAAAGGCGAACACGGCCAAGAAAACCAGGATGGGAATCAGGAGCCACAAAGGATGAATGAATAGAACGGCAAGCGCCGCGAGTACCAGGCTGACAGCCCAATAAACGGCGATAGTACCCTTGGAATCTTTATCTATGACAATCCTTTTCATCGAGAGGTTCTTTAATTTACAGAAGGTCGAAAATGGCAAGATAGATCGCGCCGAAAGGCATGGCCATCAGGGTGCTGTCAAAACGGTCGAGCAGGCCTCCATGGCCAGGGATTATATTACCTGAATCCTTTACTCCGAAGACTCTTTTCCACTGGGACTCGTAAAGATCGCCATACACACCAGCTACGGACATGATAAGGGCCAGGATCAAGGAGTGTATGAGCGGAAACTTCAGTAAACCAGTCTCATACAGCACGAAAGCGGCCAGGACTGACATGAGGACTCCACCTATGAAACCGATCCATGTTTTCTTGGGTGAAACGGTCGGGAAAAGCTTCTTGGGGAACTTTTTGCCAAGGGATATTCCCAAAGCGAAGGCTCCCACATCAGAGCACCAGATGATGATGAAGAAGCACAGTAGAAGGTTGCCGCTGAAATTGCCCGCTTTGTCGAAGGCGATCAAATTGCCAAGTGCGATCGGGACGGCGATATAAAGCAGTCCTGTGTAGATGTTGGAGAGCTTTCCATACTCCTCTTTGTCTTTGACATAGAGCGAGTTGATCATCACGATGAACACGGGGATCATAGCCAGGGCTATGAAACGCATAGGGATGTGGTAGGTAGAAGCGGCAAAGAGGATTCCGAAAAGGAATATGCCAGCGAGGATGGCCAGCACCTTGGAGAAGGTGTAGCTGTGGCCCATGGTGATCTCATAGAACTCCACAAGCATCACTGACATGATGAAAACCATCATGCCGGCGAACAGGAACTTGTTGAACATCATGCAAGCCACCATAATCAAGATAAAGGCGACTCCCGAGATGGTCCTGACCGTAACGTTATTCATCGCTTTCGTCCATTTGAGGTTCTGTCGCCGCTGCCGCTTCTTCCTCCGTACCGGCGGGTTTCACTTTCGGGCCGAGGATCTTCTCAATGTCTTCGGCGAATATCACTTCCTTCTCAAGCAGGAGTTTTGCCATGGTCACGAAACCGTCCATATGCTCCGTAAGGATCTTCAGTGTCCTGGCATGGACCTCGTCAACCAGCTCCCTAACCTCCTG
>OMQO01000082.1 GCA_900313275.1 uncultured Bacteroidales bacterium | reverse complement strand
GTTATGGTCCAGAACACAAAGGCGAAGGTTAAGACCTTCTCCTGCAGGGGAATAGCCGACCACACATGCAGGGTCCTGGAGGAAAGTTTCGAAGGGATGCTGCTCAGGATTGACGGCCGGGAAGCCTGGACAAGACTCGTCGGAAGGCACAATGCCAGCAATATTCTCGCGATCTACAGCGCCGCCATGGCGTTGGGTGCGGATCCTGAGGAGACCCTTGTCGCCATCAGCAAGTTGGAACCCGCACCCGGCAGGCTTGAACTCATGAAAGGGCCTAAGGATCTCTCTGTCGTGATTGACTACGCTCACACTCCAGACGCCCTGGACAATGTCCTCAAGACCTTGAGGGAGATTGACAAAGGAAAAGAACTTGTGTGCCTCTTCGGTTGCGGTGGAGACCGCGACAGGACAAAGAGACCCGAGATGGCGAAAGTGGCCGAACTCTACGCCGACAAGATCATCGTGACTTCGGACAACTCCCGCACGGAGAAGACCGAGGACATCATGAACGAGATCAAGACCGGATTCGGTCCCGCGGGATTGAACAAGGCGATATTCATCGCCGACAGGAAAGAGGCCATCCGCTGCGCTATCATGTTCGCACCCAAGGGCGCGGTCATCCTTCTCGCCGGGAAGGGTCACGAGACCTACCAGATCATCGGCACCGAAAAGCGGCACTTCGATGAGAGAGAGATTGTGGAGGAAGTGTTCAAAACAATGGAAACAACTGAAAATTAGGAATATACACAATGATATACCACCTTTTCCAATATCTTCAGCAGTTCGACTTCCCTGGACGGAGGCTTTTCACCTATCTGTCCTTCAGGGCCATGCTGACCAGTGTCACGGCCATGCTCATCGCCTTCTTCATCGGCAAATGGATCATTACCTGGCTCCAGCGCAAGCAGATCGGTGAGACTATCAGGGATCTCGGCCTCGAAGGCCAGATGCAGAAGAAGGGCACACCGACGATGGGCGGCATTATCATTATCATCTCGATAGTGGTGCCGGTCCTGTTGTTCTGCGACCTGACGAATGTCTATCTCCAGCTTATCCTTTTCACCACCCTGTGGTGCGGAGCGCTCGGATTCGCTGACGACTACATCAAGGTGTTCAAGAAGAACAAGGAAGGCCTTCATCCCAAAGTGAAACTCTTGGCCCAGATGATTCTCGGTCTTGTGGTCGGCATGACAGTCTGGCTAAGCAACGACATAGTGATCAGGGAGAAAGTCCCTGTGACCGCAGGTACGGCCAACATAGTGGAGAAAGGCGACAGGGGCTCCCTCAATGTTGATTCAGAGACACTTGTGGCAGGAGATTCCGGTTGGAAGATGGAGAACGTGGTGAAGAGCACCACGACTACTATTCCCTTTGTCAAGGGACACGAGTTCGACTACAAGTGGCTCTCCCCCTTCAAGGGAAAGTGGGGTTGGTACTGCAAATGGGCGATTTACGTCCTGATGATTGTAATAGTGATCACAGCCTGCTCCAACGGAACCAACCTCACAGATGGCATGGATGGCCTCGCCGCAGGCACCAGCGCCATAGTAGGAGTGGTTTTGGGTGTCCTGGCATGGGTCGGAGGCAACCTTGTGAACTCCAACTACCTAAATATAATGTACATTCCGGGCAGTGGTGAGATAGCGGTGTTCATGGCCGCTTTCGTCGGAGCGCTTATGGGATTCCTGTGGTACAACTCATATCCGGCCCAGGTGTTCATGGGCGACACCGGAAGTCTCATGATCGGAGGAATCATAGGCGTGGGAGCGGTCCTGATGCGCAAGGAGCTCCTTCTCCCCGTCCTTTGCGGGATCTTCTTCGTGGAGTCGCTCTCAGTCATTATGCAAAGGACATATTTCAAATTCACGAAGAAAAAATACGGTGAGGGTCGCAGGATATTCAAGATGAGTCCGCTTCACCACCATTACCAAAAGGAAGGCATCCCTGCCCTTATCAAGAAGCCGGTCCATGCCATTCCCGAGGCCAAGATAGTCTCCAGATTCTGGCTTATCGGCATCATACTGGCCGTCGCCACACTGGCGTTGTTGAAACTTAGATAATAAAAGGAAAGATTATATATGAGCAGAATTGTAGTATTGGGAGGAGGAGAGAGCGGTGTCGGAGCCGCAGTCCTCGCGAAAGTGAAGGGATTTGATGTGTTTCTCTCAGATAACGGAGAGATCGCTGGGCATTACGCCGACGACCTCCGCAAATGGGACATACCGTTTGAGCAAGGACATCATACTGAGGAACTTATCCTCAGCGCGGACGAGGTGATCAAGAGTCCGGGAATCCCCAGCACCGTCCCTATGGTTCGCAAGCTTGAGGCGCAAGGGACACCCATTCTATCGGAAATCGAGTTCGCCGGACGCTACGACAGCGCCAAGAAGATTTGTGTCACCGGAAGTAACGGAAAGACGACCACTACCTCCCTGATCTATTACCTGCTTCAGAACGCTGGGCTGAATGTGGGCTTGGGAGGCAACATCGGCAAAAGCTACGCTTACCAGGTGGCCACCGAGCATTTTGACTATTACGTGTTGGAAATCAGCAGTTTCCAACTTGACAACTGCTATGATTTCCATCCCGACATAGCGATTATCACCAACATCACTCCTGACCATCTGGACCGTTACGACCATCAGATGGAGAATTACGTGAAGTCAAAGTTCAGGATCACCCGGAACCTCAGTCCTGAGGACTGCTTCATATTCGACTCTGACGACGAGATCACGATCGATCACCTCAACAAGATCATCCTCTCCGCTAAGCGTCTTCCCTTCACCCAGAAGACCGAGGTGGAGCAGGGCGCTTTCCTCAAGGACGACAAGATTGTCGTGCGCTACGAGGATGAGGAATGCGACATATTCCTTAAAGAACTCGCTCTCGGCGGGAAGCACAACATCTACAATTCGATGGCCGCGGCACTTGCCGCCAAGGCCTCAGGAATTGACAATCAGGTCATTCGCGAGTCGCTTGCCACCTTCCAGCCGGTTGAGCACAGGTTGGAGCCAGTGCTCAGCATCAAGGATGTGCTGTACATCAATGACTCCAAGGCAACCAACGTGGATGCCGCCTGGTACGCTCTTGAGTGCCAGTCAAAACCGGTCGTCTGGATTGTTGGCGGTAAGGACAAGGGAAATGACTATGATGTCTTGAAGGGTCTGGTCAGGGACAAGGTCAAGGCGATAGTCTGCCTCGGAGTGGACAACTCAAAGATTCGTTCGGCTTTCGAGGAGATCGTAGGAGCGGACAAATTTGTCGAGACCCGCTCCGCCGAGGACGCCGTTAAAGAAGCTGACAAGTTCGCCGAGCCTGGAGACGTCGTGCTTCTGAGCCCTTGCTGCGCCAGTTTCGACCTGTTCACAAGCTACGAGGACAGGGGACGCAAGTTCAAAGAGGCTGTTAGGATGCTTTAATATATTCGGAAAAATGGCGGAAGAGAAGAAAAAAACTACCCTGTGGAACTTCTTCGACAATCTCGAAGGAGATAAGGTCGTGTGGATGATCGCATTGCTGCTGATGCTGATCTCCATCGTGGCCATCTTCTCGTCCACATCCCAGTTGGCCATATCCCAGAACACTTCCAGGATGGCCATCGTGACGGAGCAGATCAAGATCTCGCTCCTCGGGTTGGTGCTGATCATCATATGCTACAGCATCCGGAGCATCGGTTTCTTCAGGATGGTCTCACAGCTGGGTTATGCGGTCTCGATGTTCTTCCTGCTCATCCTGGCCACCCATAAGAAAATAGGTCCCATCGAGCCCCTATTCATCAACCAGGCTTGGAGAATCGTCTCGATAGGTGGCTTCCAAGTCCACGTGTTCGAGATCGTAAAGGTGGCGATGGTGATGTATCTCGCTTGGGCGGTGAACGCTTTCCGGAATGACAAATTCACTATAGCCAACCTGCTCGCGAATAAGTTCCCTTTCTGGAAGAAGCCGATTGTCAAGAAGATAACTTACATCTACTTGCCCATTTTCACCGTCTGCCTCGGCATCATGGTTGGAAGTCTCTCCAGTACCATATTCATCGGAGGGATCATGTTCGTCACGATCCTGATAGGCGGAATCGGAATCAAGGAACTCATCATTCCGGGTTTGGCTGCCGTGGGAATACTCGCCGCCTGTATCGGCATCAACGCGGCTTCCTCAAAACCAAGCGACCAGAAGCCGTTCCCGCACCTTGAGTCCGCGATCAGGAGGGTCACCTCAGACAAGACAGAGAACATTTTCGAAATCCTGAAAACATCCCCCCGCGGGAGCGATGAGTTCCAGCAGGCCTTGGACAAGGTCAAGCAACCGGTTAGTGCCAAGATAGCTATCCAAGAGGGTGGCCTGCTTGGCAAAGGTCCTGGAAGAAGCACCCAAAGATATGTCGTCCCGATCATGTTCGAGGACTATATGTTCAGTTTCATTGTCGAGGAATATGGACTCCTTGGAGGCATCTTTGTGATCATCCTCTACATCAGCTTGCTTGCCAGAGGCTCGATCATCGCCCGCAACTGCGACAACCATTTCGCCAAGACCGCAGTGGCAGGACTTGTGATCCTGATCACTGGACAAGCAATGATGCACATCATGATAAACTGCGATCTCGGACCGCTCACAGGACAGACTCTTCCACTTGTGAGCCATGGTAACTCGTCATTTCTGATGTTCAGCCTCGCATTCGGTATCATCCTGTCAATCAGCAAGATGGCGAGAAGGAAGATAGCACGTGAAGCTGCCAAGGCGGGACCTATAATGGATCGTCAGGCAAATGATGAGATCAGCAGCAGAATGGAGGAACTGGACATGATGGAAACGGAGGAACTCCCGATCCATGACAATGACATTCCTGACTACGACATCGATGACCATAACAATGAATAAGGTATGGAACACAAAGCGTTGAGAGTCATAATAAGTGGAGGCGGCACAGGAGGACACATATTCCCGGCCGTCTCAATCGCCGGCAAACTCAAGGAACTGAATCCCGATACTGAGATCCTCTTTGTCGGTGCGGAAGGGAAAATGGAGATGGAGAAGGTGCCGGCGGCAGGATACAAGATTATCGGCCTGCCGATCACCGGTCTGCAGAGGCAGCTGACTGTCAAGAACATAATCAACGACTTGAGCGTTCCCTTCAGGGTGTTGTACAGCATCCGGAAGGCGAAAAAGGTCATCAAGGAGTTCAAGCCACAGATCGCTATCGGAGTCGGCGGGTACGCCAGCGCTCCCCTGCTCATGGCCGCGACTAAGATGGGGATTCCATCCCTGATCCAGGAGCAGAACGGTTTCGCCGGATTGACCAACAAGAAGCTTGGAGACAAAGTCCAGAGCATCTGCGTGGCTTATGAAGGTATGGAGCGGTTTTTCCCGAAGGACAAGATCGTTATGACCGGGAATCCTATCAGAAGCGTCTTTGTCCCTTGCACCCCGGAGATGAAAGAGGCTGGTGTCAAGGAATATGGCTTGGACCCTGGGAAAAGACATATATTCATTGTCGGTGGAAGCCTCGGAAGCGCCAAGTTCAATGCCTGCATGAAGGATTGGATCTCCAAAGGATGCCCTGGAAGTGAAGGTACGGACGTTCTATGGCAATGCGGAAAGTACTATAAATCAAGCATTGACGCCTTCATGGAGAGTGAACTCGCCAAGAATCCCGACCTTGCCAAGACGATCAAATATTCAGACTTCATCGGAAAGATGGAGCTCGCTTACGCGGCTGCCGATGTCGTCATCTCCCGTTCGGGAGCAAGCAGCGTCTCGGAGCTCTGTGCCGCCCATAAGGCTGTGGTTTTCGTTCCTTCGCCCAATGTGGCTGAGGACCATCAGACTCATAATGCCATGGCATTGGTGAATAAAGGCGCGGCACTCATCGTGAAAGACGCCGACGCGATGGAGAAGATGATTCCGACAGCCCTCAATCTCCTTGACGATTCACAAAAGATCAAGGAACTGGAGGATAACGCGGGGAAGATGGCGCTGCCGGACGCGGCGTTGAAGATAGCTGAAGAAGTCTATAAACTTATTTAAGAGACCATGTCAGAGTACTCGAAAATATACTTCATTGGGATAGACCGACGATCCCGACTACATCCCGAAAGATGTGGCCTCCACGCTGGTTGTTTACACCCCCGCCGTTCCTGAGGATCTCGGCGAGATGGTCTATGTCAGGGAGCATGGCTACACCATCCTGAAAAGGTCACGGATGCTTGGAGAACTGTCAGCCGGGCAGACCTGTCTTGCTGTGGCCGGAACTCATGGTAAGACGACAACCAGCACTTTGATAGCCCACATTCTGACTGACGCTGGTTCGGGCTGCTCAGCCTTCCTCGGAGGGATTTCTAAAAACTACAACACGAATCTGCTTGTCAGCCAGACAAGGGTGTTTGTCGCTGAGGCTGATGAATATGACAGGTCCTTCCTCCAGTTACACCCCGCGATAGCTGTCATCACTGCCATGGACGCTGACCATCTGGACATCTACGGCACCCATGAGGAGTACTGCAAGGCATTCAAGACCTTCGCTTCGCAGGTGAGCCGCGCCGTCGTGATCAAGAAAGGATTGGACATCACCCCGGCCGACACCAAAGCTAAGATTCTCACCTACAGCTATGATGATCCCGATTCCGACTACCACGCCGTTGTCTCGGGACCGGATGAGTTGGGTCATTACATATTCGACATAGTTTATCCGGGTGGAGTTATCAAGGATGTCCGCTGCGGAGTGCCCGGCTGGGTCAATGTGGAGAACAGTGTCGCGGCTGCGGCGGTATGCCTGCTTAGAGGCCTTCCTCCGGAGGCCGTCAAAGCGGCGATAGGATCCTTCCAAGGTGTGAAGCGCAGACTAGATGTGCATGTGGCCAGCCCCCGTCTGACTTATATTGACGACTATGCCCACCATCCCAGGGAGCTATCAAGCGCCATCTCCTCAATCAGGCAGATGTACCCGGGACGCAAGCTGACCGCCGTCTTCCAGCCTCACCTCTACTCCAGGACAAGGGATTTCGCGGACTGGTTCGCCGAGTCTCTGAGCGCCGTGGACAAACTCATCCTGCTGGACATCTACCCAGCTAGGGAGAAGCCCATCCCGGGAGTCACCTCAGAGATGATATTCAACAAGGTTACCGCTCCTGAAAAAGTCCTCCTGAAGAAAGAGGAGCTGATGGAATATATTAATAATGAGCCCCTTGATGTGCTTGCCACATTTGGGGCCGGGAATATTGACAGATACATAGCACCCATAACGGAAGTGCTGGAAGCGAGACTCGGAAAATGAAGAAAGGTCTAAGGATAGCCATTTTGGCAGGTTCGGCTTGCGCCCTGGTTCTCCTGATCATTTTGATCATGGGGTTGAACCGGAACCGTAAGCATATGCGGACCTGCTCCGGTGTCAATGTGGAACTTGCCGACGGTTACAGTTTCGTGACCGCCGAAGACATCGTGGGCTACCTGACTGAAGAATATGGGGCCTACATCGGACAACAGTTGGACAGTGTCGATCTCGCGAAAGTCGAGAGAATCCTTAATGGTAAGAGCGCGATTCTGAAGACTGAAGCTTATACCACTCCCGACGGGAAATTGAATGTCAAGGTGTTCCAGAGGGAGCCTACAGTGAGGTTCCAGAAAGGAGATAAAGGGTTCTACGCTGATGAGAAAGGCTTCCTGTTCCCTCTCCAGAGCAACTACACCTCAAAGGTCCCCATCATAGACGGTGCTGTACCCCTGACCTTCGAGAGCGGCTACAAGGGTAAACCAGTGACTGAAGAGGAGGCCGCATGGTTGGGTAAAATCATCACTTTAGTGAACTATATGAACTCGTCCAAAAATTGGGCGGAGATAATCAGCCAGATCACGGTAAGGCCTGACGGGGATCTTGTGATGGTTCCGAGAAAAGGGAAGGAACTTTTCATTTTCGGCCAACCGGACAACCTCGAGGAGAAGTTCACCAAAATGGAAAAATACTACACGACCATTCTCCCGGAAAAGGGTGAGGGTTTCTACTCTACGGTCAATTTGAAATACAACGGTCAGATAATCTGCAGAAAGTAAAGATATGGAAGAAAGGTACATAGCGTCAGTGGATTTGGGCACGTCCAAGCTGGCGGTCTGCGTGGCGAGAATCCAGGATCAGGATGTCCAGGTGATCTACTACAAAGAATCCCCCTCTGAAGGGATCAGGTACAGCTACGTCAACAATCCCGGCAAAGTCGAGAGCGTCTTGCGGAAAGCCCTGAATCAAGCACAGCAAGAGCTTAAGATCAAGATCCAGCAGGTGATAGTGGGACTCCCCCGCTATTATGTGCGCCAAGAGATCGCGTCCGCCAAAATGGAAAGGACAGATCCCGACACCCAGATTGAGGACAATGAGGTGAGGATCCTCAAATCGATGGCTCTGGAAACTTATCCTTTGAGCGATTCGAAAAACGAGGTCCTCTATGGAGCTGTAGCCCAATCATTCTCAACGGAAGACAGTCTCAACGAGCTGGAGAACGACATCGTCGGAATGACCGCCGAGCAACTTGAGGGCAACTTCAAGGTGTTTATCGGCAGCAGAAGGCATTCGATCAACATCGACAATGTATTCAACAGCATGGGGATAGCGATAGCCAAAAAGTATTTCACACCTGGAATCACCGCAAGGGCGGTTCTAAAGGAGGAGCAGATGGAAAATGGTGTCGCGCTTATGGACATTGGTGCCGGAGTGAGCTCCGTGTCCATATTCAAAGGCAAGATAATGAGATACTTCGCCGCGATTCCTTTCGGAGGCAACAGCATCACCAGGGACATCAAGACAGAGTGTAACTTCTCCTTCGATCTGGCCGAGAACATAAAGAAAGCCTACGGAGCATGCATGCCTGGAAAGCTTTCGGCTCTCGGAGAGAAATCGATCCAGATAGTCGATGAGAATGATGAGCCCACAGCACAGGTGTCTGTGAAGTACATCTCTGAGATCATAACCGCCAGAATGAAAGAGATTATCGAAGCGCTGTTGTTCTTGGTCCAGGAAAGCGGTTATTCAAGCGAAGACCAGCTCAGAGCCGGAGTGGTGGTGACAGGCGGAGGTGCCGAGTTGGTCAACTGCGCCAACTACATAAAGGATTTGTCTGGCTATTCCGTCAAGATAGGCTACCCCAGGAGGTTCTTCTCTTGCGAGGGTTGTCCCGAGGCCACCGAGGCATCTGCCGCGACATCAATGGGAATGATTCTCGCCGCCAAGTCGGACAAGACCCTCAACTGCGTCAACGAGGCTCCAATACGCGGGTACTGGACAGCCCCGAAGCCAAATCGCGAGCCGCTGGCGGCTGAAGATCCGGAACCCGAGGTAGAGCGCCCAGATGCCACTACTTTCACCGAGCCTGTCGAAGTGGCGTCGGAGCCTGAGCAAGTCGCGGAACCCGCGATCGAAGCGTCTGTGATAGCGGCGCAAGAAGAGGGACCCAGTGTGTTCGACGAGTACACTCCGGAGGAGATCAAGGAAGCCAAGACCCGCAAGCGTGAGAAACAGGCCAAAGAACGCAAACCATTGCCCAAACCCAAATTCACCTGGTTCAAGCACCTCCAAAGTACCATCGGCAAGGTTGCCGGGGACATATTTGACGGAATGGAAAACGAGGAAGTATAAAAAAGCATAGTCATGGGAGACATTGAGAAATTCGACATAGTTGATAACAGCGACTGGAAACCGGTCCAGTCGATGATCAAGGTCATCGGAGTTGGCGGAGGCGGTTGCAACGCCGTCAACTACATGTTCAGGCAGAATGTGGAAGGCTGCAGTTTCATAGTCTGCAACACTGACAGACAGGCACTTGAGCAAAGCCCCGTACCTACAAAGCTTCATATAGGCCGCAACAAGCTTGGAGCGGGAACCGATCCCGCGAAAGGGCGCAACGCCGCTTTGGAAGGTGAGGAGGAGATCAATAAAGTTGTGCTTGGAGAGGAAACCCAGATGGTCTTCATTACGGCGGGAATGGGCGGAGGTACCGGCACAGGCGCGGCTCCCCAGATCGCCAAGATGGCGAAAGACAAGGGCATCCTGACGGTCGGTGTCGTGACCATCCCCTTCGATTTTGAAGGAGAAAGACCACTCTCGAAGGCAATAGACGGCATCCATGAACTGCTGAAGAATGTGGATAGTTTACTGATTATCAATAATGAGAAACTGTTTGACTACTTCGGAGGCTTTCTCATCCATGAGGCATTCCCTAAAGCGGACGAGGTGCTTGCCACCGCTGTGAGTGGCATCACCGAGATCATCTCAAGGCCTGGCCACATCAACGTGGACTTCGAGGACATCCGCACGATGATGCGCAACAGCGGGATGGCTCTGATGGGATGTGGAGTAGGAAAAGGCGACAACCGCATTGAAGAGGCGGTGGAAGGCGCTCTGAAGTCTCCGCTTCTCAATGATTTTGACTTGACGACAGCCAAGAGTCTCCTTATCAACATAACCAGTGGGAAGAACGAGAAAGGCTTGACTATGGACGAACTCAAGGAGATCAACCAAAGGATAGCCGACTACACTGGCAATGTCACCAAGTTCAAAACCGGTATCGTCTGGGACACTGACCCCGAAATCGAAGACCAGATCAAGATTACAGCTATCGCTACTGGATTCAAAGTCAATGACTTATCAAAAATCACGAAGACCGATCTTGGTAATCTGATCATAATAGGGAAAGACTTCCAGTTCACGAAACGGGCGATTGCCGCCGGCGATGACGACAACATCTCCGACCTCCCCGGCGGAATGAAGATGATAGGTTACAATGCCGCCGACAACGTCAAGCGATTCAAATTCGATCCGGATCACAAGCCTGCTCTTGTAACCGAATATGGTGAGAGCATAGGCGAGCTGGAGAGTGTTCCAGCCATAAAGAGGATGGTGCGTCAGGATAAGGAGAACAACTAATAGGACAATTGATGGAAAGAAGGACAAGAGTGAGGTTCGCGCCCAGCCCGACAGGCCCTCTCCACATGGGAGGTGTCAGGACGGCGCTTTATAACTATCTGTACGCCAAGCAGAAAGGTGGCGATTTTATCATCAGGATCGAGGACACCGATTCAAACAGGTTCGTTCCCGGAGCCGAAGAATATATCATTGAGGCTCTGAACTGGTGCGGGATCATACCCGATGAGGGTGTGGACAAGGACGGGAAAGTTGTCGAGACACCTTCCCCGAGGCATCCGCACGCCCCTTACCGCCAGAGCCAGCGCAAACCCATATACCGGAAATACGCTGAGCAACTGATCGCCAACGGCTACGCCTATTACGCCTTTGACACTCCTGAGGAACTTGAGAAGGCTCGTTCTGAAGCAGAAGCCCTCAAAGAAACGTTCACCTACAACCAGACCACAAGGATGAGGATGCGTAACTCCTTGACTCTCTCCGAGGATGAAGTCAAGAGGCTTCTTGAGGAGACCAGCGGCTGGACCATCCGCTTCAAGATGCCCGAGGACACCATAGTCGAGATGGACGACCTGATCAGAGGACATATTGAGGTCAACACCAACACACTGGATGACAAAGTGTTATGGAAGAGAGCGGACGAACTGCCCACCTATCATCTTGCCAACATAGTTGACGACCACCTGATGGAGATTTCCGAGGTGATACGCGGCGAGGAGTGGCTCCCTTCCCTGCCTCTCCACTATATGCTATACAAAGCGTTCGGATGGGAGGGCACGATGCCTCATTTCGCCCACCTCTCACTTCTTCTGAAACCTGTCGGCAACGGCAAACTCAGCAAGAGGGACGGAGACAAGATGGGCTTCCCGGTGTTCCCTTTGCGCTGGACAAACCCTGAGGGAGAGACTTCCAGAGGCTACCGCGAGGACGGCTATTTCCCAGAGGCTTTCGTGAATATGCTAGCCATGCTTGGCTGGAACCCGGGAGACGACCGGGAGATGTTCACAATGGAAGAGCTTATCGGGGCGTTCTCCTTGGACAAGGTCCAGAAGGCAGGAGCGAAGTTCAACCCCGAAAAGGCGAAATGGTACAACAGGGAATATCTCCGTTTGAAGAGTGACGAGGAACTCACTGACCTGCTGGTCCCTGTGCTTGAGGAGCATGGAATCAACATCGTTGACTGCCCTAAGTGCGCCCTCACTGCCGGAGCCGAGTTCAACGTGGCTGGAGGAGACCTGGAAAAGCATATATTCACAAAGGATTATGTCCAAAGCGTGGTGGCTTTCACAAAAGAGCGAGCGACTTTCGTAAATGACTTCTGGACAATAGCTTCCTATCTGTTCGTGGCCCCGAGAGATTTCGAGCGGTTCAGAATCAAGGCCGGTGCGGCTGTGGAGCAAAGCGATCAGAAGCGTCCTATCGACCCCCGCGCGAAAGTATATGACGACACTCTGACTGCCCCTTATCTGGCTAAGGACGTGGACAAGTTCTGGAAGCCAGAGATTGTCGAGATGGTACTGAAGGTCGGAGGCTTTATCAAAGGGTTTGCCGGAGAATGGACCGTAGAGGAAGTCGAGAAGGGTATTGAAGAGTTTATCAAGGTAAACGAATGGCCTATGGGCAAGGTGATGAACGCTCTCCGCCTGGCTCTTGCCGGAAGCGCCAGCGGCCTCGGCATAGCCGACATAGTCGCCCGAATCGGTAAAAAAGAGACCGCAGCCCGCCTGGAAAGCGCTGTCTCAGCGCTTGGAAGTTGATCATTCCGAGGAACATACGGCTTATAGCAAGTGACCTTGACGGCACTCTGCTGCACCCTCTCGGCTCGCAGGCCTTGAAGGAAGGCACGTGTGATCTTATCCGTAAATGGCTTGACAAGGGAGGTCTTTTCGTCGCCGCGAGCGGACGTCAATATGCCAACCTTCGTCTCATTTTCGAGCCTATCAGAGATGACATCCATTACATCTGCGAGAATGGTTGCCTTGTGATGAGTGAAGGAAAGATCCTGCTTGAAGCCGCTTTGGAAAGGGATCTTGCTGAACAATTATCCTGGGATATTCTTGAGAATGGAGACGGGGAGTTACTCATCAGCACCGCCTGGACCCAGTTTGTGATCCCGAAACAGGATAAGTTCTTCTATCATATGAGGGACACGGTCAGGGTCCAAGTCGAAAGAATAACAGACATCTCAGAAGTCAAGGACCCTATTCTCAAAGTGTCTATGTACCGGGAGAACAGCCTTACGGATATAACTCCCTGGCGAGAGCGCTACGGGGCTGTCTGCACAGTACAGACAAGCGGCACTGACTGGCTGGACATGACTCCCAAAGGGGTCAGCAAGGCCACCGCATTGGAGGTTTTGTTGAATCGCCTAGGGGTCAAGCCATCCGAATGCATGGCCCTTGGAGACAACGAGAACGACGCATCCCTTCTGGCCATGGTGGGCTTTCCAATAGCGATGAGCGACGCCACTCCGGACATCCTGAAGATGGTCTTCCAAACCACCGACTCCGTCGAAGCGGTTCTGAGGGAGATGGTGAGGTAAGGCTGTTCGCATGTTGAAATGCGCCACAGACCATTGGGAAGCGACTTGGGCTGCTCCCGGTCTGTAAAATCACTCATCTAGAGAAGATTCTTCGCTACACTCAGAATGACAGGGTCGGGCCGCTAGTCTCAATCACAGATAACAGACCGGCCAATGAATCCCCACTCATCTTTGAAAAAGCGAATAGCTTCTTACCCAAATCTTTGAGAGAAGCTCCTATATGGTATACTTCATGGTCGACAATCAAAAACCTATCGTGAACACCTCTAATGCTCTTTATCTCCATTGATGGGTACTGTAGGTCGTGCCGTTGTACATCCAACCTCAACACTTCTGAAATGACGCTGGTATATATCGTTGCCTTCACTCCTTGACTTCGCTTATCCAAAATCGCCAGAACACTTTCATCTACATAGTTATCTATCAGTATTATCCTATGCTCGGCTCGCTTTATCAAGTTAGCCATGAAAACATAGGCATCGAATATCTGCCCCTCGAAGAATATTCCTTCTACCGGAGGAAGTGACATGCGCACAAAAAAATCAATCTTCTTTTCATTTGCAGTTGTGCGCTTCTCCAAATCCTCCAACCTTCGGTTGACCGCATATCCACGAAGAAGATAATCTTTTAGGACTGTATTAGCCCAACGACGGAATAGTGTGGCATTTTTACTATTGACTCTATACCCTACTGAAAGTATCGCATCTAAAGAATAAAACATAGTGCTATATTGTTTTCCATCAGTGGCAGTGTGTTCCAAAATGGAACATACTGAATTCTCCTCAAGCTCCCCTTCTTTGAATAGATTTTTCAAATGCTTCGTAATCGCTTGTCTCCGAACTCCAAACAACTCTCCCATCTGTGCTTGGGTTAACCAAACAGTTTCACCTTCTATCCTCACATCAAGTCTCACTCTCTCATCAGGATTGAAAATAACGATTTCTCCCCTTCCCGTAAATAGTTCTTCGTTTTTCATGTAAATTCTCTATTATTCAATCAGTTCTTTAAAAAAAAACACACCGCGACATAGGCACGATCTCCTATATCGCGGTGCAGACTCAGGGTACTGCGGTATCCAATATTATGTCATAAAGATAGGTTTTTTTCCAAATCCCAGCAAATAGACTTTTACCAGCAAGGTCCTCACTACAAAAATCGAACTTTCACGGGCATCTAGCAATCTCCCTCCAACTTGAAATCCTTCAGGCGCTTACGATTGTAGGTCTTCTTGGATTTGTGCAGCATCTTACGGAACGAGACCGGACGGCCGTGAAGCTCAATTTCCTCCGCCCTTGCCGCGCGCCTGTTCGCCAAAATATAATCATCCTCAGTGATCCTGAGTCTCCTCTGCTTCAACTTCTTCTTCGCTTTCATACCCTTCACTACAGTCCTATTTCTTCAGAAACACTCTCTGGGTACGTTCCTTCTATGTATGCTTTGATGAGACCAGCGTGAGAGCTGAGGCGGGTTGCTGGGTGTAGTAAGCGTCTTTGATCCTGTTTTTCATGCTGTCGACTATCTCACGCCAGGCGAAGATATTAGGAAGCCCGTTCCGACGGAAATTCCGGGGCTCCTTGAATCCCATAGCGTGCACGAAGCTGTCGGCTGAATCCTCCTGCCTCTCATACTCGCTTTCCGCTGA
>OMQO01000050.1 GCA_900313275.1 uncultured Bacteroidales bacterium | reverse complement strand
CACCCGCTGCCCTGACAGCATCCACAAATACTTGATTCCACTCGTTAAGGATATTACACTGACGCGAAGGATTGCTCTGGAAGTCCTCGCTCCAGCCCCATCCGCCATCGTTCAGCTCGTTGAAGCCTTCCATTATCAGCCAGTCTCCACAGTCCGCGAACCGATTCGCTATCTGCGTCCAAACCGCCTTGATCTTGGCCTTTATCGACTCGTTCAGATCGCTGTTCTTGGAAGCGCCAAGGATGTCGAGCCAATGATCATCACCGTGGTTCTCATCGTGGTGGGTGTTGATTATGACATTCAGTCCCTCAGCATGAGCGAATCCAACCACTTCGTAAACACGGTCAATCCACTCCTTGTTTATAGCGTAAGCTGGCCCAGGCCCTATCATGTTAAGCCAAGTGACTGGAATACGGACACTTGTGAATCCTGCGGCCTTCACTCCCTTGAATGTCGCGGGAGTGGCGGGATCCGCTCCCCACACTGTCTCGGAAGGGAAATTGTACAGCTCGCCAGCCCATGTGCCGTTGTAATAGGCATCGAAATGGTTACCCATATTCCAGCCCAAACCAAGTTTTTTGGCAAGAGCCCAGGCATCGTTATCCTGCTCCGCTGGCGGGTCTGGCTCCACCGGTTTATCTTTAGCTGCCTGAGATACGGTGACAGTCGCTGATGGAACACCGGCAGAGGCCACAGTGAGAGTCACCGACCGCGCTTCGTAGGTGTCATTTGGCGATACAGTCAGACCAACGGTTATGGAATAAGCGTTGAAAGTACCGTCATTGTAGGTTATCCAAGAAGGCAGGCCCGAGATCGTCGGACGTGCGGGGGCCTTGATCGTCAGAGTGAGCTTCTCGCCTGGCTGCGCCACTTGGAAAGAACTGGAACTCAGCGTTATGGATGTCGGAGCAGGATCAGTCGGAGTGACTGGTTGCTCCTGTCCCTTTTCCTTGTCGCAAGAAACCACGCAGGCAAGAAGCAGGACCGCCATTGAAACTATTTTGGAAACACTCCTCATATTATTCTATCTCAATACTTTACGTCTGAACGGGTTATAACATTGCCGCTGGACATGGCGGTCTTCCACCATGCCGTGTCAGGCATATTGGCACCATACCAAGGCATGAACCATGACCACTTCGCACCTGCCGACCACACCGAAGGGATGGATGCGAAAGCGGTTTTGGAGGAAGCGTCGGTGCCACACTCCCCAAGAGCGACTATTTTGGAAGGATAGGCCTTCTGAATCTGATTGAATTCAGTCGCATTTGCGGCGGCTGTACTGCCATAGAGATCCCGGGCGACAACGTCCACATATTTGTCCCCAGGATACCATGCTAAATCCTGATTGTATTTTGAGGGATCCCCATTATAATTCTGGGTGGTCCAGACCCAAATCAAGTTCCGGATGCCCTTGGACGCGAAATAGTCAAACATGGTGGTCCAGAGCTTCTTATAAGTTTCAGCTCCATCGTAGCCCCACCAGAACCAGGAGGTGGTCCAAGAGGCCTGTTGCTTATATGTGGCGTTGCCGGCAGCCTCATGGAAGGGGCGCCAGACCGCAGCTATTCCTTTTTCCTGAAGAGCGAGAATAACAGCGGCCACCTTGTCCATCTGCTCATAGAACCATTTGTTCTCCCAAGTGTCTTTGGTGAACACGTTCTTGGGCCTAAAAGTTGTCTCACTTGGAGTGCAAGTGACTCCGCTGCCATCCAAGCCGGGAGTGACAGAAGCGCTCTTAGGCACGTTGAAATGCCACATCAGCGAAACAATTCCACCAGCCTCCGCCCATTCAGTAACAGGTTTCAGATCCGAATACTTTATCCAGTTGTTGCCTTCAGGAACATAGATGTGGATAAAATCATAACAGTTCATCGCCGGGTACTTTCCGGTGGCAGAATGGACTTTGTCAGCCTCACGGTGGTTCCAGTTGACATCCGCCATTATGGACGAGATGATTTTCTTCCCATATTGGCTGAGAATATACCCGTACAAAGCTTTGGCGGCATCAGTCGCGTTCTGAGTCACCAGAGACGTGCTGATAGTGACCTCTCCGCCAGGCTCGTCAGGTTTCTCTTCCGGATCATCCGGTTTCTCTTCCGGCTTTTCAGCGGCTGCCTGAGAGATGGTGACCGTCTTTGAGAGGCTCCCTGAGGCGATAGTCAAAGTGGCTGTACGGGGTTCATAAAATGTGTTCTCAGCTACCTTGAAGGTGTAGGTGATGTTGTACTTGTTATACGTGCCATCAACGACAGTCACCCAGGATGGCGCACCTGTGACAACCGGCCTGGTCGGGGCCGTCACAGTAAGCGCCAACTCAGAACCTTGGACTCCAAGGCTCGCTGATTCCTGGCTCAACGTGATCGCTGTAGGTGCCGGGTCTTCTATGGGTGCGATAGGGTCATCGCCCCCGCAGGACCAAACCATCGCCACGACTGACACCAAAAGCAGGCAAGACAGTACTTTCCTCATCAATGAATACTATTAAATTGGATCCCGGAGGGAGGGTCAGCCCCCTCCGGAATAAAGGTTGTCATTTAAGAATGACGGCAGTAAGAGTATAGCCCTGTCCGGTGATCACAAGACCACCATTAGCGACCATCTCATCCAAGATAGCTTGAGTCAACTCGATCTCGAGTTTGTCCACATCATAGAGTTTATAAGGGTCAGAAGTGCCTGGATGAGCGGCCCATGAACCATTGGAGAAACGGATCTGGACCTCCTCGGCGGTAGGAGTGAACTCCAACACGATGGTCGTTCCAGCCTCCACGGTGCTCCAGTCATAACCTCCCCATGAAAGAGCGGTCATCGCCTTGTTATCCTCACCAAGGCCTCCGGACCAATCAACGGCATAGGAGCCTTCCCAGATGGTGGTACCAGCAGGAGCCACGGCTCCGGTGGTGACAAGATAAACGCCCGTGAGGGTGAATCCCTGACCGGTGATCACAAGACCACCTGTAGCGACCATATTGTCCAGAATCTCCTTAGTCAACTCGATCTCGAGCTTGTTCTCATCATAGAGTTTATAAGGGTCAGGAGTGCCGGGATGAGCGGCCCAGGAACCATTGGAGAAACGGATCTGAACCTCCTCGGCGGTAGGAGTGAACTCAAGGACGATCTTCGTTCCCTCTTCGACGGTGCTCCAATCGTATCCACCCCAAGAGAGAGCGGTCATGGCCTTGTTGTCCTCACCGAGGCCACCAGACCAGTCAACAGCATGGGAACCTTCCCAAATAGCGTTCTTCTCCTCGACAGCACCGAAATGGAGCTGGGATATTCCGGTAACTGTCAAGAATTTACCTTGGACGATAAGAGCTGAGCCCCAATTCTGTTTCTCAGTGAAGAGCTTGAAGATCTCATCAGTCACTTCGAAGGACACATAGCCCTGCTCGGCAGCGCTAGGATTACGGCTCTGGTTGAACTGGTTAGGATCACTCATGTCAGGGAACAGCATGCTCATGCCGGCCCAGTGGCCGGTGAAGAGCTGCATGGACCAGTCGGAAGGATCAGCGGCAGTGAAGTAAACCCTCACAACATCACCGACTTCCAGACCGGAGTTCACCCAATCATCCTCAGTACCAAGCTCAAGATTGGTTGAATAATTACCAGTCTCACGGGAGCCTTCCCAAATGAACTTCTCAGTGAAAGGAGCAGTGACTTCGAACGGTACCGGCCAGGTCAGCTCAGTGCCGTCAATCAGCACCATACCAATACGATAGACACCAGGACCCATTCCTTCAGGAAGATCGAACGATATCTCGTCATCCTTGCGGACAGAGTAGGATGTGACCTTCTTGTTCTTGACGAACATCTGCTCGACCTGCATGAGGTTCTTACCGGTAATCGCTATCTTCTTTCCGAGAGGGAATGAAGGCTGGGCGAAAGTCACGGCGACAGCCTCGTCATAAGTGACTGTGATTGAAGCGGTCTCAGTATTGTCGCCATTGGCGGCGGACAATGTCAGAACACCTGTATAGGCATCCTTGGGAATCGAAACTCTCACAGAATCAGCTGTCAAGATCTTGAAATCACATTTGATGAGTCCTTTCTCCTGGGTGCCAATCGTTACTCCTGACACAAGATCAAGATCGGTACCGGTGACATCAATACTGGTCTGCCCGGCAACGGCATCGGTCTTGTCAACAGCGGAAGCTACAGGCTTGACAACTGCGATCTCAGGGCTGTAGGCCTGCTTTCCGGAAGCGAGGGTGACAGTGATACCGCCATCCTTGGCACCATCGGGGACAGTGGCGACGATACGCTGACCATCAAGATACCACTGCGCCTCGGCGCCGGTGAACTCAACCTTCTTGACAAGATCGAGATCAGTACCGGTGATAGAGACTTCCGAGCCAGCCTTATAACGGCCATCCTCAGCAAGAGACTCAATCGAGAGGTCGGTCACGTTCAGGGAGATGATAGCTCCGGCAGGGAACTTCTTGCCCGCGAATGAGGTCAGTTCAATCTGACCGTCAGAAGCGGAAGGAGGAAGGTTGAAAGTGATGGTGGAACCATCCTCCGAGACGGTGAATTCAACATCAGGAGCGCCTGTAAGGTCAACTGACTCAATCATATCCAGATGAGATCCGGAGACTTTGATGACATCACCGCTCTTGTAGGTGGTGGTGTCGGCCACGGCCACGGTAGGATCGCCGACCACCATTTCGGTAGCCGAATAGACCAGGTTCGGGACAGTGTTCTGATCCTCAATCTCATTCACATCGCCAATGATGACAAATCCGCTGACAGCGTCCGAGGGCACCTTGAAGGTCAGTTCTCCACGAGACTGGCTTCCAAACTCAGTGACATAGACTCCACCAAGGATGACCTCACGGACATTGTTGAGATACTCACCTTTGATGGTTACCACATCACCCGAGAGGACCTCAGACGGCGAGAATGAAGTCAACACCATCGGCTCTGTGTATTCAAGGTTGAAACGTGTTGAGGCGGTAAGGCCGTCTCCGACAACCGTGACGGGTCCGACGTCCGTCCCTTCCAGAGGGACAGTGACACGGATCTCGCTACGGTCTCCCCCAGCCACCTTCTCAATGGAAGTGACAGTGGCACCACCTGTGAAGCGGACCTCGGTCACCTTGTCGAGATTGGCGCCGATGATGCGGAGCTGACCGCCACGCATCACGGGATTAGGGGCGATAGCGGCCAAAGCCAGCTTGCCACCGTACTGGTCGGTGTCGAGCTCATCGTGCTTGCAAGCCGTCAGGCCGGTCATAGCCACAAATACTGCGGCCAATAAGGAATATTTCAATATATTCTTCATAATTCTGTTCCTCCTGATCTATTATTTGTAAGGGACAGCGCGGATGTTGTCGATCTTGATGACCGGTTGGCATTCGGTTCCAGTCACACCACCAGCCCACACGAAGATGGTGAGTGATGAGAATGACTTAGGAGTGATTTCCTCGGTGTTGGCTGTACCATCTGACTTATAAGCGAAATCAGTGTACGGGATGGTGACGGTAATCCACTTGTCACCGGTGTCGTACGAACCGGAAGCCTTCCAAGGAACGAAGAGAGCGCGGGGAGCCTGAGGCACACCATCACCACTGATGAACATGTTATTGGCACCAGCGGTGACATTTCCATCGATGTCAACCGCTCCAGCGGCACCGCCGGTGACGACATCGACACCACCGATGATGATCTGCATGGCACCAGCCTTCCAAGCGTTGGCGCTGGGGATGTAAAGCTCGAACTTGAGAGCCATGTTCTTCCAGTTGGAGAAATCGACAAAGTCGGTAAGACGAGGACTGTCCGCATAAGAGACGGGATCATCCCAGTCGCCGGGCCAGTACTCGAAGGAGAAGTTACCATCCTTCCAGCCACCTTCGGCATCCAGAGTGACATCCGTACCACCGAGACGGAGGAAATTACCGCTAAGGGCAGTCCCATCAGTCTCAATGACTTGGGCGTGCCAGCCATGGTTGGTGGGGTGAGGATCGTTGTCGAAGTTGAACAGCATACCCCTGGAATCCTTGTACATGAACACGGACTGGGCTGTTCCGGAAGTGGTGCTGACCTTAATCTTACCAGGCTGGGCGCCTTCGGGCACCACGACCTCGATAGAATTGCCGTCACTGGCTGTGGCTGTGACAGGGTCAACGCCAGGGAACTCGACCTCAACAGGGGCGAAGAGATAAGATCCGTTGATCGTCACCTTCTCTCCGGGCTGAGCCCACTCGAGAGACATAGTGGTGATCTTCGGTGCTGGAGGAAGGACCTTGAAGTCATAAGTGACCACCTGACCATCCTTAGTGTGAAGATATATCTTGTTGGTCTCTTCGACAGGCAATGTCTTGGGAACCGCGACAAGGAGGGTCTTCGCTGTCATATAGCTGGAGTTCAGAATGGCCGCCTGGTCATTGAAGTAGATGTCGTGGACGCTGGTGAGGTTGTCACCCACGATGCACAACACCTCTTCCATATTGGCCTGGGTGATAATCACGTCCTTATCGGCGTAGCGGATGAAATCCACCGTGGGGACTCCAGAAGCCTGGACGAAACGGTCCGGATAGTCAACGGAGTCGCAAGCGGCGAAAAGCAACGCACCCAGAATCAAGCTTTTATATGTAGATTTAACTTTCATCTCCGATTCAATTAAAAGTCATATGAATAAGTCTCGCGGACATCGATGTGGACCGACTCAGCGGTGGAACCGACATTGGGGTTCATAACGACATCCTCAGTAGGGAATGGCATATAGAACATCGAAGGCTTGACATCGATGAGTTCCTGGTCACTGAGATAAGTGACGGCAGACGTGTCCCAAGGACGGGCACCAGGACCGATGTAATTCTCCTGGGCGTCTGTCACGAACTTCTTGTAGAGACCGTCAAGGCCATTGTAGCCTGAACGTTTCTGAGCCAAGAGGTCTTTGATGCAAGCGTCAACATCATAATATGAGCGACGGACATAATCGTACCAGCGGTCACCCTCGAGAGCGAGCTCCAGACGACGCTCTTTCCAGATGTCTTCAAACGTGACAGCGGTCAAAGGCTTCGCATTAGCCCTAGCGCGGATCTTGTTGACATATTCAAGAGCGGTACCCTGATCACCGGTAAGAAGAGCTGCCTCGGCATAGACGAGGTAGATATCTCCCAAACGAAGGATGTGGGTAGGAAGCTGGTTGTACATACCGAACGAAGGATAACCGAAAGCGGCCACATGGTCAGCGACATCTCCGTAGAGATGCTTCGCGTAATTGGCTCCGGTCTGGCAGCCGAAGGTCTTGTTGGAAGCGTTGGTGTCGAAACCTCCAGGGCAATAACTGGGATCGTAGAAGAAACGATAGAAATCGAAACCTCCCTTATCGGTCCAGAAATAGTCATAGAAGTCACCGAACATCATCATAGTGGCTTGGCGGCGGTCGTCCACATCTTTCCTGTCCTCGGGATTCTCAATAGCGGAGACTCCGAAAGCGTTTTGAAGATCAACTGTGGGGCCTTTCCAGTCACCCCAAAGGTTGCCGTTCTCATCGAAACCGACATTACCTACATCGCACTGGATGGAGTTCTGGGATGTCCATGTCTCCTCCTTGCACTGCCAGTGCCATGTGAAGAGGCACTCACCAGTCTGCTGGAACTTGTCAGGGGTCATCCTGAAGATGTCGGAATACTTGGGAGTAAGGCTACGGCCGGAGTTCTTGATCACGTCCTCAGCGTACCTCTTGGCGGCAGACAGGTCATTCTGGTCAAGAGATCCCGTGACGCCGGCCTTAGTAAGATAAACCTTGGCCAAAAGGGCCTCGGCGGCATAGTAGTCAATCCTGTTGAGCTTATTGATATAAGCGTTCTTCGGAAGGAGCTCCATAGCCTTCTCGAGAGTCAGTATGACATAGTCGTAAACATCGGCCTTCTGGACTTTGCTCACCTCATTGTAGGTGGCTTCCTTGATGACCTCAGTGTTGTCATGGATGATCGGAACGTCACCGAAGGTGCGTACAAGTAAGAAGTAAGCCATAGCCTTCCATGCCAGAGCCTCTCCGATGCAACGGTTCTTAGTTTCTTGGGTAGCGTTTCCTTCCGCCGCCAGAATGTTCTTGATCACCGTATTGCACTGAGCGTTGACGGCCCAGAGGGAATAAGACATATTCTTGAGATCCTGGTCTGTTCCGTTGACAGTGAGAGTAGTGTAGGCGTTCTGTCCCTGATAGACATTGCCACACATGGTCTCTGATCCGTAGATGTAGAAACGGATGACGTCATACCAAGGTGAGTTGTAGAGGTAATTGATACCCTGCTCAACCTGAGCGTCGTTCTTGTAGAAATCACCAGTGGTGAAACTATCCTCGGAAGGACGGTCCAGGAACTTCTCGCAAGAGGAGGCGCCAAAGGCGATGACAATCGCCACGATTATATATTTCAATGCGTTTTTCATTTTCTTGTCCTCCATTCTAGAAAGTGAGATTAAGACCGAAAGAGCAAGTCATAGGAGAAGGATAACGTCCGTTGTCCACGCCGAAGGTAAGGCCGGAGGAATCCTGTGTTGAAGCACCGACCTCAGGATCGAATCCCATGTACTTGGTGAAGGTGTAGAGGTTCTGGATATTGGTGTAGAGCCTTATGTTGTCGACCTTGATCTTGTTGAGAAGCTTCTTCGGGAATGTGTATCCAAGAGTGATATTCTTGATTCTCAAATAACTTCCGTCCTCGATGTAACGAGTGCTGAGACGGTCGTTGTCGTTAGGATCCTGGATGGACGGACGAGGAGTCAAGGTTCCGGGGTTGGAGACCTTGACATTGGTGATGTCGTCCTGCCACCATGAACCGTCGGCATAGGTCTTCTGGGGATCTATCTGGACGAGCTTGGCCCTGTCGGCGATAGATGTGTGCTGGTTCGTCCAAGTGCTGTTCATGTGGACGAGACCGTTGTAGCCCTGACCCATCATGTTGTAGTTGAGGACCTTGTTGCCATAGGATCCATTGATGAAGATAGAAAGGTCGAAGTTCTTGTAGGTGAATGAGTTGGTCCAACCAAAAGTAAACTTCGGCAGCGGGGATCCGATGTTGGTACGGTCAAGCTCATTAATAACATTGTCACCGTTTACATCCTCAAACTTGAGGTCACCCACCCACACGGTAGTATAACGGTTGAACACTCCGTCAGCAGGATATTTCTCAGCCTTGGGGGAGTTCTGGATGTCATCAAGATCCTTGTACACGCCAACTACCTTGTAACCGTAGAAGTTGTACAGTGACTCCCCTACCTCGGTCACGGAGACCACATCGCTCCACTGACCGTAGCCGACGAGGTTGGCGTTGGCGCTACCGTCGAGGGCGACAAGCTTGTTGCGGTTGAAGGAAATCTGGAAATTGCTGTTCCAAGCGAAGTCCTTGGTCTGGATAGGATGGGTGTCAAGGGTAATCTCAAGACCCTTGTTCTCGATGGTTCCGTAGTTACCCTTAGGAGCGGCGAGAGCGGAAGAGCCGTTACCCTGGGTTCCCATATAGGAAGGGAGGGTCATCGACATGAGCATGTCGGAGGATATCTTCTTATAGAGATCGACCGTGAGGTTGATCCTGCTGTCCAGGAAGCTCAAATCGAGACCGAGGTTGGTCTGGTGCTGTTTCTCCCAGTGGATACCGGTATTGGAGATGTTGGCGGGACGCTGGCTGTCGCCGAGTCCCGTGGGCATCTTGGACATGCCGGACTCCCAGGCACCACCACCGATGTTGGCGTTACCTGTCTGGCCCCAACCGACACGGATCTTACCGCTGTTGAGACCGATGGAATTGGTGAAATCCTTCAGGAACTCCTCGTTGGTGAACCTCCAGCTAGCGGCGAATGAATGGAACGGAGCCCAACGGTTGTCAGGTCCGAAGTTCGAAGATCCGTCATAACGGAAAGTGTAGGTGAAGAGGTATCGGTCAGCGAAGTTATAGGTCTCGCGGGTAAAGAACGAAGCCATAGCCGCGCTTCCGAAGCCGGAATTGACCGTAGGGTTACCTGTGGCAAGCTTGATGTTATGGATGTCATCTGAAGGAAGACCGGTGTTGTTGGCGCCGAGATAGTTCCATCTGGACTCCCAGGCTTCCTGTCCGACCATAGCGGTGATACTGTGTTTCCCGAAGGAGTTGGCGTAGGTAAGGTAGTTCTTGATTGACCAATAGGTGCTGCCGTTATGCTGGGAACCCATCGAGTTGTTACCTCTCTGCCAGCCTCCGAGATTCACCATCGGCTTGTAGAAAGTTGACTCAGAGTTGCTGACGTCGAAACCGACCTCGCTCCTGAGGGTAAAGTGCTTGACAGGTGTAAGATCAGCATAGACGTTACCGGTCAGTTTCTGACGCTTAAGGAGGTTCTCGTCAAGCATGGCGAGAGCGACAGGGTTGGCCGAGGTGTAACCCTCGCGGACAGTCGTAGAATAATTGCCGTCAAGGTCATAGACAGGGATGTCAGGGATGGTGGAAAGAGAATAGAAGATCACACCTTCCTGACCATCGGCCAACTTGATATTGTCGTTAGTGACAGCGTAAGTGGCATTGAGTCCGAGTTTGAACCATTCCTTGAGCTGAGCGTCAAGATTTGAACGGAAAGATATACGGTTGAAGTCGGATCCGATAATGGTTCCCTCCTGATTCATATAGGAGCCGGACATGGAGATCTTGTGAAGATAATCTTCCCGGTCCAGGGGCCCGTTTTTTGACTGGCTGGCAATATAAGTCAGGCCCATGATGGAATACAGGGGGGAGCGCAGAGCGCGGCTCATCAGGTTCAGGAAAGAATTCCTGCGCTTCGCTTCCGCCTCTGCGGAGTGAAGAGCTTCCGCCAGGTGGTCCACGCTCTCCGAGACAGCCTGGAAAGCGGATGTAATGTTGCGGATCGTCAGGACGATATGGTCCTCATCCATCCGGAAAAAAGAGGCCTCATGTAACTCATAGCCGTTTTCCCCTCTGACAGAGAAATGGATCTTGTACAGATCCTCCTTCTCCAGGGCGCGCTCTATTGCGGAGATCCGCATGGATTCCGCGATGGAGCGCGGATTGATATCGGATGATACTTCCATCAGGAAGTTCGTGACAGCCTGGTCATAATTGAAGACAGTCCCGAGGGTACGCTTCCAGAGCGGAAGAACCGCGTGGACAGTGCGCCCGGTCCCCTCGGAGATACAGAGGATCACTACAGTGTGGTATTCATGTGAAATCAGAGAATTCAGAAGCAGTTCTTTATCATCTGCAAGCATAATCGCTCCTCTCTGTCGGGTTTTACTGTATCCATCATAAACTAAAAACAGTTTCTTTTCCATACGGAATCCGTTCCATTTTCGCTAAAAAAATACTACAATTAAATGCAGATAAAAAAAGGGGGTCGGGATATGTACAGACAGAATTCGTCCGGTAATCTGCAGCCGAACTGTGTTGTCGGGATCGGTGCGTCCGCCGGCGGGCTGGAAGCACTGCAGCAGTTTCTTACATTCCTTCCGTCCAATACGGGGATGGCGTTTGTGATCATACAGCACCTGGCTCCGAATCATAAAAGCCTGGTGACGGATATCCTTGCGAAGTACAGCGGGATGCCGGTGACAGAGATCCGGGACGGAATGATGGTGGAGAGGAATCATATCTATATGATCCCTCCGAAATATAATGTGGAGATCGAGCAGGACGTTCTGCGCCTGCGGGAATATGATCCGAAGAGGATCAATCATCCCATTGACATATTCTTCAGATCGCTGGCCAAGGCATATCAGAACCGCGCCATTGCGGTGATCCTTTCCGGCGCTGGTTCCGACGGCACCAGCGGGATCCGTTCCGTAAAGGAGCAGAACGGCGTGATCATCGTCCAGACGCCGGAATCCGCAAAATTCGACGGTATGCCGCGGAACGCCATTTCCACCGGACTTGCGGACCTCGTCCAGAATCCTGACGCCATTGCGAAAGAAATGGAGCACATCGCGGCGTCCATCATCGACGCGAGCTCCCATTTCCTTCCGTCGGATCATGATCTGCTGGCCCAGGTCTTTTC